>JBILRJ010000156.1:0-7185 GCA_044372695.1 Spirosomataceae bacterium | reverse complement strand
ATACCCGAAATGGTTTGTGTGGATAAAAAATGGGGTATCCTCCCTACGAAGCCCACCATACAAAACCCAATTTTGAAATCCCCCCTTGAGAAAAGTTCTGTGGAGTTTTTGCATACTCAAAAAAAAATAACTCGGAGGAGGTGCGGAGGACGTGGCGGAGGCACTCGGAGCGGAGCGAGGGGAGGGAGTGGGTACGAGGGTGCGGTACTCGTGGCACTCGTTTGGGTGCGTGGGTAGTTGTGGCGGAGGCTTGAGTTAGTTTATACATATATAAGGCGGTAGTTATATAAGGCAATGTATAGACGTGGGTACTCGGTGCGTTCCATTAGTACAATATACAAAGGGCAAGGGGCGGACGTTCGGGCGGTACGCTACACAAGTGGGGGCGGTAATTACTTAACCCAATCGAGGGGAGTTTATTATGATATGATTCGGGGAAAATTCGGGGGAGTTGTGTAAATATTTCAGTGGATGAAATATAATGACCTCCATATTTGCGTTCTAAGCCACGATTTTGTATCGAGTGGGAGAATATAGAGTTGGGTATAGGACAAACTCCGTATATTCATCCATTATAGCCTCTCTGTGGATTGGCTTTCTATTATCCATTATAGCAAATATTCGGGAGGGAGGGGATAGAAGCCTTTGTGAAATTATTTTACTTTTGCAACAAAATTACTATTTTGTGCAACAAAAGTTGTAGGAATAGGGGTGCGGAATGTCGTATATTTGCATTGTTATTAATCGGGAGGGATAGATACATAAGCACTAAAAATGTTACTGCTAGAGGTATGCGTTGTAGTGAACGGACGTTCTATGTTTCCTGTTAAACACAATATTTAAAAACTTAAAATAAATAAAAATGGACACAATTAAAACATTAGATGAAATTAAAGACTTATCAATTGAAATCGTTAATCAAATGGTTATTGAAGGTATAATAAAAGATTGTACCGATACAGATGATGAAACAGAGTGCAATACACAAGATATAATTAGGGAAATTTTATGCAATAAATTCAATATAGAAAATGATTGATAATAAAAAAGATTTGATATAATTAGTCTATAAACATTAAAATATATAAAATGAAAAAATTAAGTAAAAAAGCAAAATTTGCAATGATTAAAAGTGGAGTTATCAAAAGCAATGATAATTTAGAACAAAGTGTTTGGGATGTTATTTTCAAAGATTGTGAAACGTTAAACGAGGCAAAAAGTGAGTTAAGCGAATCTATGCACAAATACAAATGTTTGCAAAGTCAAATAGATAATAAAGATACTATATTGTGGTATTTAGGCGAAACATTTCAAGCAAGTCCAAAAATGGTGCTATATACAAGCCTTTGGATAAAAGCGTGCAATAACATAGCAAAGGAATTGGGCTACAAATTTGATAGACACTTTTTAATTTCATTAAACTAAAATTATACTAAAATGAAATTATATAATATAACTCAAATAGAAGCAAAAGAATTACTAAATTATTGTAACAATAATATTGAAACATTAGCCTTAATACTTTGGAATAAAGGTAAGGCAAAAAATATTGAAAATGGTATTAATAAGGCAAAGAAAATTAAAAACTTTGCCAATAAATAACAAAATTAAACAAATTATTCACAAATTAAAATATAATCAAAATGAATCAATATTTAGAATATCAATACACTAACTTTTATCAGGTTAAGGACAAAAAAGAAGCTATTAAATTAGCTACAAAAATGATACAAAACAACGTTTCTTTTGAGTTTATGAACGAAACGGAATTTTATTTAAATATCTTTGATGTAGTGGATTATTTCAATAAGCAACGAATTTTAGGCACTGAAATAGTACATTTATCAAATAAAGCAAATTAAACAAATTATTCATAAATTTAAATTATAATCAAAATGGTACAAAATCAAAAAAAAGAAACACAAGTGTCAAACGTTCCAAGTAGTGTAGGATATTCAAATAATGGTGGATATACTATGAATAAAGCCGAATACTATAGATATTTAGAATCTATAGGCAAAAAAATCGAACGTACTCCGAATGGAGTTATAATACACTAAAAGTTGTTTTGGCAACTATAAATAGACTTTAAGCCAAAAGCGTTGCACCTTTCGGGGTGCAAGTAGTAAAAATAAAAAATATGAATAAATTACACAAATTAGAATTAGTAAAAAATTGCATATACAAAGTGAATTGTAAGGGCAAATTCGGGTTAAAAGCTAAAAAGCTAAGGATTGACTATTATACTCAAAATATAGACAAATTAGAGGCTTTAACGTCCGAAAATATTCAAAAATTTAATTTCACTATAGAGGTGGTAAATTTAGCGTTTGAATTGAAAAAACTATCTTTGATTGAAAATAAAGTAATTGGATTGGAGGTACATAAATATGCACCCGAATTAAATACACTACATTTAAAAACAAAAGCCACTATAAAAGTACCAAACGCTACAAGTATTTCAGAAGCATTGGAGTATGTTTGCAAAAAATATAGTGAAAATCAGATAAAAGAATTGGTAAATAATTATTCAAAAAGTACAATATAAAAAATTTAAAATAATAACAACTTAAAATTATAAAGATATGAAATTATACAATTATCAAACTGCGGACAAATTAATCAATGATTATATTGATAAAGGGGGCATAGCGCACCAATTTAACGAGGGAGTTTTGGGTTCGGGGCATTGGGTGCTAAGTGGCTTAAATAATTCGTTTGTTATCCTTGAGACGTTCATAAATTCATGGAGTAGTGGACACAAAATTACAAAGTATAAAAAACTACCAAAAAAGTATCAATCTATTTTTGAAAATGAAATAGTAGAAAATTAATATTAAATAACAACTTAAAATATAATCAAAATGAAAAAGACAAGTTTAAACTATTACAATTTATTCGGGATGTTTATTATATGTTTCGGGGTGGGCTTACTTTTAGGTGCATACCTATCAAAACAACAAGCTAAAAAAGCTATAGAGATAAGATATAAGCAGGTACATGAAAAAGAAGAAGGATTCGGGGGGGATGAAAGCCTTGAAGCAATGATATATATACTTGAGGGTAAAAATTTAGACACGTTTGGTAATGAAATAATAGATTAAAAATGATAGTAGAATTAAAAGAACTTTTGTTCACAGACTTAAAAATAGCAACTATACCTTGTTTAGTGTATATATTTATAGTTTTTATAGTATTAATTTTAGAAAAACTTAACAAAATTAAATTAAAGTAAAATGAAAAAATATCCAATACTTTGCATAAATAATACGTGTAAAAATGTATTTTTTGTAGAAAAACATAAATTAGGTTTATGCCTCCAATGTGAAACGTGTATTAATAAAAAAAATTAAATTAAAGTAAAATGAAAAAAACAATTTTAGTGCTGGCTATTAGCACAATAACAATAATATCAAGTACATACGCAATGATTTTAGATATATTGCACTTTGATATTTATATCTTTATTGTATCTTATGGATGTTTATTTTTGGTAGTATCTTTTATTGAAATGATAAGAATTTCAGTAAGAAAGACAAATACAAGGGTGCGTAACCAAAGAATTTCAAGCCTATATAAAAATAAAACTTATTAAGAATTGCAACAAAAGTTGTGTTTTTTGCAACAAAACTTGTTGGACACAATACACAAAGGTAGTAATTTTGCATCATATTTATTAATCATTAAAAAAGAAAAAAACATGCGTAAAATAGAATTAAACGTTGGTATGAATATTGGAACGTTAGGCAAATTAGATTTTGAAAAAACAAAAGACAGAATCATTGAATTGTATGGAGGCTTAAAAGCAAACAATACTGAAATATTGTGCCAATTGCGAGAAGGTAAATATGAATCCAATGGAGTGCTACAAATAGAACCTACAATTGTGGTTAAAATTTATGTAGACTTTTTTGTAGAGGAATTAGCCACTATATTGTTTGACACTACAAAAATACTTTGTAAGGACACGTTTCAAGAGTCCATAGCCGTATTGGTACACTATGAATCAATTGAATCAAATGGAGTATTAATATACAATGATAATTATAAAGGTACTATGCAATGGTTTGATGAAGATTATTTTTTAAACTATCTACCTACTATCAATTAAGCTACTCTAATATAGCAAATTTAAACAGAACGTCCTTGAGTGGGCGTTCTTATTCAAAACAAAAATAAACACGCTTAAAATGGCTAAAAATACGTTATTCAAAATTAAAGATATAGATACAAGTATTCCAATTGAAAATACACATTATTTTAATTGGCTAAATAGTCAAAATCTTTTAGATATTCATAGTATAGAAACAAAGAAAGCCTATCTTAAAAGTATAGGGTTTGAAATAGGCAAAGATAGAATATCATCTAAAGCTATAGATACTTTGAGATACATTGAACAATATTATTTCAGAAAAACATTAAATAACACTAAAAAATAAAAAAATATGGGTGCAAGTAATTTCGCAAAAACAAACGCAAGCAACTACTTTGTAGTACTTACAAACCAAGAGATTCAAACAAAAGTTTGTCAAGATTGTGAGGAAATACATAGAGATTGGGAATATGATTTAGATACATTAAACGAGTGCCAAAGTTGTGGACACAATATGCTTTCAGAGGGAGTAGAAACCGAAGAGATAGATTTAGATGATATAGAACATCAAAAAGATTGTACTATCGAGAAATTAAAAGAAAATCCTTTGTATAAAAAATGGTATGGCTATTGCGTAAATAAATGCGATATGGATAGAAATTATCCTTGTACAAATTTCTTTGAAATGCAAAAAAGTAAAAATTTCGGGGATATAGAATGTACCTTTGAAATAACAATGCAACTCGTGGCAGGTTATTACGAGGGTGCTACATTGGATTGGGAATATGATGTTATGATAAACGGCTATGAAATAGACGAGGACAGAGTGGAAGAGGAGTTTTTATATACTACAGAAATGAACGCAGGCTTAAAAGCTATGCAAGCTAAAAACATAGTTAAATGGGTAGAAAAAACAAAGGCAGAAGCAATTGAAATGGTAGAAAAAGCCTTTAAAGAATCAAGTGAAGAGTACGGACGTTTAGCAACGTTTAGCAACGGAGAGAGTATCTATAAAAAAGTAGAAAATCAATAGAATATGAAGACTATAAAAGAATTAATTAAGTGTTGCAAGGCAGGTACGCCAATGGTATATGTACCTGAAAGCACCAAAATAATTTTTCCTATCATGGGAGTGGAGGTAATACCCGAAGACTATGCACCCGATAAACTAATTAGACTCATGTGCATAGAAAACGGAGAGATAGATTTGAAATTAGCCTATGTACACGAGATAGAGGAAGCAGAAAAGTATTATTATAATAGTGATAAAAAAGACTTTGTTGTTCCCGAAGGAGGTAGTGCCTCAAAGGATAGTATGGCAGAGCCTAAACCAAACACAATAAAAAATAATTAAAATAAAGTTGCAACAAAAATTAATAAAATTGCAACAAAATTGCTAACATTGAGAATAGAATCCGCAGTAACTTTGCAGTAAAATTATTTAACAAGTAAAAATCATAAAAAATGGAAAATTTAAAAAACTTATTAGAATCAGTAAAAGATAAAAATACATTTTATTATACTATTTGGTGCGATAAAACAAATGGAATTGCAGGAGTAAAACCCGATGAATTTTTTGAAATTTGGCAAATTGAAGAAATGAATCAATATATAAAATTATTAGTAGATAATAATCTTAATTTTGATTTAAGATTTCAAGAGTTTAATACCAAAGAAGATATAATAGAGACAGATATAATTTTATTAGGTAATAATCATTTAAACAAATAAGTATGGAGCAAATTATAGAATTTTTAAACATTAATGGAAATATTCATATAGTAACTATGGCGGATGCTGAAAATAAGTTATTTTGGGGAGATGAGCCAATTGATTGTTACGAGATACAAGATATATCTTTTGAAATGGAAGAAAACAATTTAGGATTTGTAGGTAGTAGCTTTTTTACTTCTGACTATGGTATGTTCCCGAAGGCTACACAAGAAGAAAAAGAAAAAGTTATTAATTTTTTAAAATCTTTATCAATTTTAAATATAAAATGGAAAATTTAAATACAATAATAGAAAAATACGGCTTAGAATCCAATGCGGAGGGAGGGTATTATAACGATGAAAATTTCAAAAATAACCCCGATGCACCTTGTTATATTCCCGAAAATGCAGAGGATATAGACGATGTTTATAGTAGGAATAGAATAAAAGAAGTTGTTACTAATTGGCTTAACAAAGAAGAAGCAAAGGAATATCTATTAGAATCCTATGACGGAGTTATGCCTACAATAGATGATAAATTTATCAATGAATTTGTAGAACGAGTTTATGAGGATATAACGTGGGAATTTCCAAGCACTTATTTAGATAGTTTAACTTATTAAAAATTAAAAAAATGAATCAATCAAACAAAAAATGGGAATATAGCTTAACTACAAGCACAATATGGACTTCTTTCGATAATGGAGTAGTATATACAGATAGTAGAGAAGAGGCTTTAGAAATGGCAAAAAAAGAGATTACTTATAATCTTGAAAAAGCAAATCATGTTTTTAATAGTTGTGATGTTACCTTAGGATTTACAATAGATATGGATTTATCTCAAATTGAGTTAAAAGAAATAGTTTCCATTACGGACATAGTAGCAAAAAAACAATTGTTGGCAGAATTTATGGGAGTATTTGATAATCTTTCATATCATGGAGGGCATTATTCATGGAGTGATAGCCCTTATTATTTCACACGAGAAATAGAAAAAGAAAAGATAATTGAGAATATTGCAAGATATTTAAAATACGATTCGGATTGGAATTTGCTTGTAGAAGTGGTAAAAAAATGTTATTCATTAAGTGAATTTATGGGGGAAGATTATGAAAAAATTTATTATTCATTGGCGGATTTGAATATCGAAGGAGTTTTCAATGGTTGTGTTTCTTTTGTTGAACATTATAATCAAAATAAATAACTAAAATTATGCAAGAAATAGATTTTAAGAAATGTGTGTCGATAAGCACCCCAAACGAACAAATTTCAATGGCAGGCTTTTGGAAAACTCCCGAAGTTGAAGGAGAAATGAATAGTGGATATGTTATAGGCTTTTTAGATATAAATGGTAACAAGTGGATAAGTGAATGCTTAGAT
>JBILRJ010000155.1:0-7237 GCA_044372695.1 Spirosomataceae bacterium | reverse complement strand
GATGTGCTGCGTTAAAATGTTCCTTGCGGACAACGTAAACCATTGTTTTCAGTTTAAAAGTGAATGAGTTTCTGGGAAAACATTAGCAGAAACTCTATAATTTCATAAAGTTAGGTAAACGTATTGGTATTCTCGTTAAATTTGCAAATAATCTAATTCAATCATGATCATAGTAACAGGCGCAGCTGGTTTTATTGGAAGCTGTTTAATTCAGAAATTAAACGAGCTCAATTTTAATTACATCATAGCTGTTGATGATTTTTCCAATATTGACAAAAACAAAAATTTACTTCATAAAAAAATCAAAGAAAGAGTAGATAGGGAAGTCTTTTTTGATTGGTTAGATGTGCATTTTAGAGAGGTTGAATTTATTTTCCACATAGGTGCGAGAACGGATACGACTGAATTTGACAAAGCCATTTTTGATGATTTAAATGTTGAATATTCTAAATCAGTTTGGAATAAATGTATTCAATATCAATTACCGCTGGTTTATGCATCTTCTGCCGCCACATATGGATTAGGTGAGTTAGGTTATGATGATAATGAGTCATTAATACCTCAGTTGAAACCTCTCAATCCGTATGGTGATTCTAAAAATGATTTTGATATTTGGGCATTACAACAAGAAGAAAAACCATTTTTTTGGGCTGGATTAAAGTTTTTCAATGTGTATGGCCCTAATGAGTACCACAAGAGTAGAATGGCCTCTGTTATTTTTCATGCCTTTCGTCAAATCAAAGAAAAGGGCAGTATCAACTTATTTCGATCACATAATCCCAATTACAAAGATGGAGAGCAATTAAGAGATTTTATTTATGTGAAGGACTTGATTGATGTATGCATTTTTTTGATGGAGCACCGTAAAAATTCAGGAATCTATAATTTAGGAACAGGAAAAGCTCGTTCATTCAACGATTTGGCAAATGCTACTTTTGCAGCATTAAACTTAGCATCCCAAATTAATTATGTGGATACTCCTTTGGATATTAGGGATAAATATCAATATTTTACTCAAGCAAATATGTCTAAATTAAAAAGTATAGGATATGATAAAGGTTTTTATACTTTAGAAGAAGGAGTAAAAGAATATGTGCAAAATTATTTATCTACAAATCTGTATTGGTAAGTTTCTTGATACCTTCTTCCAAAAATCCTTTTGCATATGCCAGCAATTGAACATTTGCGGCTACAACTCCTAAAAAAGCAACAATTAGATTCTTGGATTGAAATAAGCCATCAAAAAATAATAGCATCCAATAAGTGAAGAGTATAGCACTGAAATAATAGCCAAGATCAATGTATATGATATTTAATAATATGGTATTCCAAAAAAAGAGAAAATAGGCAAGGGGGAAAAAATGTACCAATTTTAATTCTTCTGGATAAAAGCGACTAATATTGATTCTGGCCCTTCCAAAAAAATGCAATTGACGATAAAATTGGCTAAATGATGTTCTTCTTTTATGGTAAATAAAGGCTTCATTGATTAAGCCAGATTTAAAGCCTAATCGAATGCAACGAATACTGAATTCTATGTCTTCTCCCATTCGAGTTATCAGAAAACCTTGGCTTTTTTCCCAAACTTTTTTTGAAAGTCCCATATTAAAACTCCTGGGATGGAATTGCCCACCTAAATTATTTTTTTTACCCCTAATACCACCAGTAGTAAAAAAACTGGTCATGCTAAAACTTATCGCCTTTTGTACATTTGTAAAACTTGGATGATCTTTATCCGGACCTCCAAAAAGATCTAACTGATCCTTTTGAATGCCTAAATAAACTTGCTGTAGGTAATTAGGTTCAATCAATGCATCAGAATCAAGTATGATGAAAAAATCTCCTTTTGCGATTTTGAATGCGTCATTCCGGGCGAAACCTTGTCCAGCATTTTCTTTGACAAAATACTGTATCTTGATTATTTTATCATAGGAATTAATGATATGTTTTGAGCTGAGCACGGAGCCATCTTCAACTACAACAACTTCGAAATTTTTGTAATCTTGCTGGCTAAGGCAAGCTAATAATTCTTCTAACTCTGTAGGGCGATTATATACAGGAATAATTACACTAAAGAATAGATTTTCCATGCGACTAATGGATGGTTTGTAGTGCTTTTCTACTAGCTGACAATATTTGGTCTAAATGAGATTCTTCTAAAGCCGTGGATAAAAACCAAGATTCATATTGAGAAGGAGGTAAGTATACTCCTTGTTTTAACATAGAATGAAAATAGTGACCAAATTTTACCGTATCCGATGTTTTGGCGTCAGTGAAGTTTTGAACTTTTTGATTTGTAAAAAACAAGGTAAACATGGAACCAATTTGATTAACTGTGTAATTAAGTCCACATTCTACTAGTTGATTCTCTATTTCAGATTTTAAGTATTTTCCTTTCTTCTCTAATTCCAAATAAGTGTCAGGTTGTTCGCTGATTAAATTTAACATAGCCAATCCTGCAGAGGTAGCCAAAGGGTTACCTGATAATGTCCCAGCTTGATAAACAGGTCCACTTGGTGCAATCATGTTCATGATTTCCTCTTTTCCGCCATATGCACCAACAGGCAAACCACCACCAATTATTTTCCCCAATGTGGTTAAATCAGGTTTGATATTTATTAATCCTTGGTATCCAGCTTCAGATAATCTAAAACCTGTCATAACTTCATCAAAAATTAAAAGGCTATTATGTTCTTGGCAAAGTCTTTGAACTGCTTCCAAATAACCTTCATTGGGTAATACAAGTCCCATATTACCAACTACAGGCTCAATGATGACTGCCGCAACTTGATTTGGGTTTGCTTGGAATAGGGTGCTAAGTGATTCAATATCATTGTAAACAGCAGTTAAAGTATCATTAGCCGTTGATTTAGTAACACCAGGGCTATCAGGAGTACCTAAGGTAGCCACACCTGAACCTGCTGCTATTAAAAAAGAATCAGCGTGCCCATGATAACAACCTTCAAATTTAATGATCTTATCCTTTTTTGTATAGGCTCTCGCTAAGCGAATAGCTGCCATTGTGGCTTCAGTACCTGAATTAACTAATCTTACTTTCTCAATTGAAGGTACCATCGAGATGATTTTCTCTGCAATCAAAATTTCATTGTAAGTGGGTGCCCCATAGGAAAAACCATTTGGAATCGCCTCTCTCAATGCATTTTCAATAGAAGGGTGTGCATGACCGAATAGCATGGGTCCCCAAGAACCGATAAGATCGATGTATGAGTTACCATCCACATCATATAAATAGGGTCCCTTTGCCGATTTAATGAATACTGGAGATCCTCCAACCGACTTAAATGCTCTCACCGGTGAATTTACTCCACCAGGAATTACTTTTAATGCTCTTTCAAAATAGGAATTACTTAAATGATTCATACAAAGAATTATTTTTTCTTTTTAGCGTTCGTAGATGAAGCATTTTTCTGATTTTCCTCCATCGCCTTCATTTGGGTTTGTAAATATTGCGAGAATTTCGATTTCTTTGCACCGCCACCCGCTGCAATTTTTAATCTATTTTGATCCAAAATTAATTTGATTTTATCTTCATCTACAAATTTTCTGATGGCTAATTGCTGACCAATGGTTACCAAATTGGAGATGAAATAATAGAAACTCAAACCTGCAGGAAAAGAGTTCATGACAAACATGAAAATAACAGGAGTGATGTAAGCCATTTTTTTCATGTCGATTGGCTGCCCTGGTTGATCTGGAGTGATTTGATTGTTGTAATAACCGTAAGCTAACTGCGAAACGGTCATTAATAAACAAAACAAACTCACATGCGATCCGTAAAATGGAATCGTGAAGGGTAAATTGATGAAGGAATCATAAGTAGATAAGTCATTTGCCCATAAAAAAGATTCTTGTCTCAAATTAATCAAATTGGGAAAAAGCAAAAAGACCGCCATTAAAATAGGCATTGTAGCCAGCACAGGAATGCATCCACTCAATGGATTGACACCAACTTCACTGTACAGCTTCATAGTTTCTTGTTGAACTTTAGCTGCATCATCCCCGATTTTTTCTTTTATGGCAGCGATTTCAGGAGCCAAAATTCGAGTTTTGGCCATGGAAATGTATGACTTGTAAGTTAATGGTAGCAAAGCAGATTTAATGATTAAAACCAATACGATAATCAATAATCCATAGTTGGAAAAAAGACTTTCTAGGAAATCAAACAGGGGAACGTAAATGTACTTGGTTAATGGTAATAGAAAATCATAACTCAATTTCACATTTTTCCCAAATGCTGGCGCAACGTGTTTAACAATTGAATAATCATTTGGCCCAAAATAAAACTTGAAAATACTTAATCCTTGAATCAAATTCTGATTAGGTATAACTAATTGCGCATCTAAAGTTTTGATGTTTACGCTATCAGTTAAATTTGGAGTGCTAGTTAAATTGGCTTTCTGTATGGAAAATCCTTGAGGAATTAATCCGGTGACAAAATACTTTTTCTTAAACGTTACCCAGGAAAGCGGGGTACTTAAATTTTCGTTTTCAAGAGAACTAGGATTTTCAGTCAAATTATCAAATTCTTCATCTTCTTGGATTAAATAATTGATTGTCGCCTTTCGCTCCTCAGCAATGTCTTTTTCACTCTGAGCAATGTTTTCTTTCCAATGAATGCTATATTCATTTCCAGCCAGTTTTCCAGCTAGGGATTTTGCATCCAATTTATAGGTTAATTCGTATCCTGAATTACCCAATGAATATACTTGCTTAATGTTTTCACCACTTGGCAGTTTACTTTCAAAAGTAATTTGATTAGCCTTGACACCTGTGGAAGAATAGTTTAAGTCAGAAAGTTTAATTTTCTTTTGAAGCGTTGGGATTTCAACCTCAAATAAATCTTTTTGGGCATCAAAGAGGAATAAACCTTCTTTAATCTTGTTGGAATAGTTTTTGTAGCTGAAATAATTTTTCAATTGAACAGAAACAATCTTACCACCTTTATTCGAAAAAATGATTTTAATGTCATTGTTCTCTAATGTATATTTTTCTTCTGTAAAGTTAATTTGATTCGTATCTGAAGAAATAACTACATTGGCTTGCTGACTAGTGTCCTTTTGTTGAGTAATCGATTTTACTACCTTAGTTTTGGTGTTATCATTGGCAATGGGTTCTTTTGATCCAAAGAAATACTGGTATCCTAAAAGCATTCCCATAATCAACACTAATCCTGTTACTGAATTCTTATCCATAAGAAATATATTATTTATGATTTTTTAAAATGGGAACGGCATGCTGATAGGCTGCCTTAACAAATTGTACAAATAAAGGCGCTGGCGACTCCACGGTTGATTTATACTCCGGATGAAACTGTACACCAATGAAAAATGGATGGTTGGCTAATTCAATGATTTCTATCAAATCACTGTCTGGATTGATGCCAGAAAGTATCATTCCTGCCTTTTTAAAATCATTTAAATAATGATTATTAAATTCATATCTATGACGATGTCTTTCTTGAATGGAAGTTTTACCATATATCTTAAAAGCTAAAGTTCCTTTGTCAATTTTGCAAGGATAAGCCCCTAAACGCATGGTTCCGCCTTTTTCAGAAACATTTTTTTGAGATTCCATGATGTCTATCACTGGGTGAGTGCTTTCTGGATTCATTTCAAATGAATGAGCGTCTTCAAAACCAATGACGTTGCGTGCAAATTCAATCACCGCGCATTGCATTCCTAAACAAATTCCTAAAAAAGGAATATTATTTTCTCTGGCATATTTGACTGCATTGATTTTCCCCTGAATACCTCTTTCTCCAAAACCAGGTGCAACTAAAATGCCATCTAGTCCAAGAAGTAAATCACTGATGTTTCCATCCTCCATTGTTTCAGAAGAGATCCACTTTACATTGACTTTTATTTCATTAGCTACGCCCGCATGAATAAAAGCTTCTGCAATGGATTTATAAGAATCTTTTAACTCAACATACTTGCCAATCAGTCCAACAGTTATTTCAAATTTGGGATTTTTTAATCGTGTGATAAAGTTTTTCCAATTCGTTAAATTCGAATCTTTATCGTTGTAAATGTCTAATTTATATAATACTCTACTATCCAATCTTTCCTCTTTCATTAACAAAGGGACATCGTAAATGGTTTCGGCATCTCTTGCTTCAATGACATCTTGCTCTGTCACATTGCAAAATAAACCAATTTTACGTTTCATCTCTTGAGGTAAAGGATGTTCTGTTCGACAAACCAATATATCGGGTTGGATTCCAGATTCAGATAAGGTTTTTACGGAATGTTGAGTAGGTTTTGTTTTCAATTCACCTGCTGAAGCCAAATACGGGATCAAAGTCAAGTGAATAAAAAGGGTATTTTTTTCTCCTAAGTCCCACTTTAATTGTCTAGCAGCTTCTATAAATGGCAAAGATTCGATATCTCCAACACAACCTCCAATTTCTGTAATGACAATATCGAATTTCCCGGTATCGCCCAAAAGCAAAATATTACGCTTGATTTCGTCAGTTATGTGAGGAACAACTTGGACTGTTTTTCCTAAATAATCACCTTTACGTTCTTTTGTGATTACATTGTGATAAATTCTTCCAGTGGTAATATTATTGGCTTGACTGGTAGATGAATTTAAAAAACGTTCATAATGTCCTAAGTCTAAATCTGTCTCTGCACCATCGTTAGTCACGTAACATTCCCCATGTTCATAAGGATTTAAAGTGCCTGGATCTATGTTAATGTAAGGATCGAATTTTTGAATGGTACAAGTTAATCCTCTTGCTTGAAGTAACTTAGCGAGTGAAGAGGCTATGATGCCTTTTCCTAGTGAACTTGTTACTCCTCCCGTAACAAAAATATATTTGGCCTTTTTGGTCGTCCCTTTAGCAGACATCGAATTTTAGTTATTAGTTTACGGGGAACAAAGATACGAATAAAAGCGGTATCGAATTAATCCTATTTTTATTTTATCTTGCATTCTAATCATAATTTCATGAATTCCCATTCCCTTAAATTATATTCAGCATCAGCTGGTTCAGGAAAAACATATCGTTTAACCTTGGAATACATCAAATTCGCACTTCAAGAATTAGAGTCTAAAGGTTATTTCAGACGAATTTTGGCAGTTACTTTTACCATCAAAGCTGCCGAAGAAATGAGAGCAAGAATTATTTATTACTTAACGGGAATTTCATCATCGCCTTTATTTGTAAATTTTAGTGATTCAGATAAAAAATCTTTTTCTCAAATTATTTTAC
>JBILRJ010000154.1:0-7279 GCA_044372695.1 Spirosomataceae bacterium | reverse complement strand
ATAATGAACCTTATTGGGTCATTCATACCAAATCAAATATGGGCTTTCGAGATTGGACCGATGCGAATTGGGTGAGCTTATTGGAACTGATTTTTGAAAAATACCAAGTCAAAGTTGTGGAAATTGGCCAAAAAAACCCACTCGATTTCCAACACCCCGATTTCAAGAGCTGCGTAGGTCAAACCAGCCTAATGGAAACCATGCGCATCATTCAATCTGCCCAATTCTTTATCGGATTAGATTCTGGACCCACCCACATGGCGAATGCCTTCCAAATACCAGGATTGGTTTTATGCGGCGAATTCTCCTATTTTAAAACCTACATGCCCTATTCGGGTTTTTACCAAGCACAAATTGATACCAAAGTTTTATTTAATCTAAATGGGCCCGCCAAAGAATTGCCTTTGAATCAAGTTTGGAAAGAACTTCAAGCATTGTTAGATTGACCCTTTTTCTCCCTAATCCAATGAAAAAAATTGCCCTTTTTTTAGGCCTAATGGGTATTTTGGCTTTCGATTTTATGTCAAATGATTGGCCAGATTACCTTGGCGGTGCAGACCGAAATCATTTTTCTAAATTAACCCAAATCAACAAAACCAATTTAACAGAATTAGACCTTGCTTGGACTTACTCCATGCCTGATTCTGGTCAGATGCAATCCAATCCGCTGATCATTCAAGGGGTTTTATATGGCATTAGTTCAACAGTTCAAGCATTTGCTTTAGATGCCTCCACAGGGAAAGAAATTTGGCGCTTTGGCGATCCGCTCAAAAATTGGGCGGGTACAAGTAGAGGCGTATCTTATTGGACAAATGGCTCAGAAGCCCGCATTTTGTTTACTGCAGGCCCCAATTTATGGGCACTTGATGCCAAAACAGGAAAGCCCATCCCTACGTTTGGAAACCAAGGTAAAGTGGATTTACACACCGGATTGCCATTAATTGCGCAAAATAAATTCATCGTTTCAAATACACCTGGTACCGTTTTCAATGACCTCATCATCATGCCTTTGAGGTTGTCTGAAGGAGCAGATGCGGCACCAGGAGACATTCGAGCTTTTCATGTGCTGACTGGACAGTTAGTTTGGACTTTTCATACCATTCCCTATCCAGGCGAATACGGATATTCCACTTTCTCCAAAAATGCCTACAAAAACGAGTCAGTAGGAGCCGCCAATAATTGGGCAGGAATGGCTCTGGATCAAAAAAGAGGAATCTTATTTGTCCCAACAGGTTCTGCCGGTTTCGATTTTTGGGGAGGGAATCGAAAAGGAACGAATTTATTTGCCAATTGTTTATTGGCTTTGGATGCCAAAACAGGTAAACGTTTGTGGCATTTTCAAACCACCCATCACGATATATGGGACCGAGATTTACCCGCCCCTCCCAATTTGATCCAAATAAAGAGAAATGGCAAAATAATAGATGCAGTGGCTCAAGTCACGAAACAGGGATTTGTTTTTGTGTTTGATCGAGTTACAGGCAAATCCTTGTTTCCTATTCAAGAAAGAAAAGTAGGAAAATCTCGATTGATCGGGGAAGAAGCTTGGCCTACTCAGCCTTTTCCGCTTTTACCTAAGCCCTATGCCCGACTCTCTTCTGAACTTTCCGAAAATGACATCAGTCCTTATGCTGAAAACAGAGAAGAGTTAATTGCCCAATTCCGCAAATTCAAAAAAGGCTGGAATGATGCCCCCAGTACCGAAGGAACATTGATCTTTCCCGGCTTTGATGGAGGTGCAGAATGGGGTGGCGCAGCCGCCAATCCA
Source organism: Spirosomataceae bacterium (assembly GCA_044372695.1). Lineage (GTDB taxonomy): Bacteria > Bacteroidota > Bacteroidia > Cytophagales > Spirosomataceae > Aquirufa. The sequence goes on along the minus strand of JBILRJ010000154.1, from coordinate 5,511 downwards.
GAAACAGGAATGATCTATGTAAACTCCAACGAGATGGCTTGGGTGCAAACCATGGTCTCCACAAAGTCGAAGAATTTGGCTGGTAGTAGTGGCGAAAAAGCGTATCAGCGAAATTGCATGGCTTGTCACAAAGAGGATCGCAAAGGAAATGTCGCAAGTGGTTACCCAAGTTTAGTGGAGGTATATCAAAAACGAAATAAGGCTTTTGTGAAACAAATCATTGCCCAAGGAAAAGGAAGGATGCCCGGATTTTCTCATCTGAGTAAGGAGGAACAAGAAAATATTGCTGCCTTTATCATGAATGAAAGTCCCAAAGAAATTCTCAGTAATCAACGTGTTAAAGGGCCTGAAATACCCTATCGGATGACCGGATACAATAAGTTTTTGGATAGTAAAGGTTTACCGGCTTTGGGTCCACCGTGGGGAACTTTAAATGCCATCGATTTAAATACGGGACAATATATTTGGAAAATTCCCTTCGGAGATGAACCTGAATTAGCCAAAAAAGGAATTGTAAATACCGGAGCCGAAAATTATGGCGGCCCGGTCATTACAGCCAATGGCCTGATATTCATTGCCGCAGCCAAGGATGCTTATTTTCGAATATTTGACGCAAAAAATGGGGAATTATTATGGAAAAAGAAATTGCCCGCAGCGGGATTCGCCACCCCTTCTACTTACATGGCCAAAGGCAAACAATACATCGTCATTGCTTGTGGTGGAACCAAATTGGGGACCCCAAAAGGAAATAGCTATGTCGCTTTTGCTCTAAAAAAATAAATTTTCCATTTTTATTTGGACTAATTCTAAATAGTTGCATATTTGCATTAGTTTAGAATTAATCCAAATAAGAAATGTCGCCTAAGAAAATAAATTTACTTCAATTATTGCTTATAACAATCTTGTTATCAATAACTTACAATTGCTTTTCTCAAAAGCAAGCACTGTATTTCCAAATATCCGATTCAAAAAATCAGCCGATACCATTCGCCTCAGCTCAAATAAAAAAAGTTTTTAGAGGTGCTTTGGCCAATGAAAAAGGTCTTTTGAAAATCGATTTACGCCAATTGTCAGAAGCTTCCTTGATTTTCTCTGCCGCAGGGTATGCCAGCAAAGAACTTCTTTGGAATAATTCGATGCCCAAAGACTCCATTTACTTGATTCAATTAGCCGAAACTAGCACAGATTTAAAAGAAATCATTGTATTGTCTTCTCCGGGAGTCAAAGGAGCAGATTTGCTTCCTGAAATAGAAGGAACTCGCTTAAACACGGCCAAAAAGGTGGAGCAAATCATGGTAAGCAAAGTGGATGCGAATCTAGCCAATCAATCTTTTCGCCAAGTATTTTCTCGAACTCCGGGGCTACACATCGTCGAAAGTGATCCCTCAGGATTAAATTCCAGTATTTCCATTCGGGGTTTAAGTACCAACCGATCTTGGGATTTGAACAATCGGCAAAATGGTTATGACATGACACCCGATCCCATGGGCTATAACGAGGCTTATTACACCCCCGCTTTGGAATGGGTGGAAAAGATTCAACTAATTCGTGGAGCAGCTGCCTTGCAATATGGTCCACAAGTGGGAGGTTTGTTGAATTACCAATTGGAAAGTCCGGAATTTAATCGCCCTTTGGGCCTACAAGTACGACAAACTTTGGGTTCTTGGAATTTGGCCTCTAGTTTGATCAAAGTGAAAGCGGGCAACGAGCGTTTGGCATTCATCGCATCCCATCAATTTAGAAGAGGAGATGGCTTTCGACCAAACTCAGAATTTGACTCGCATCAAAGTTATGCCAAAATCAATTGGAAAATGGCCCCTCGTTCCATCCTAAGTTTTGAGCTGACGTATGCAAAAGCCCTGGCAAAGCAAGCAGGAGGTTTAACGGAACAACAGTTTTTATTAGACCCTTATTTTTCTAATCGCTCCAGAAATTATTTTGCCTCTAATTGGCTTTTACCGGTACTTAAATTCCAAAAAATTTGGAATCCGAACATCCAGCTAGAAGCTCAATTATACAGTATTTTGAGCGGTAGAACCCAATTGGGATTTACCAGAAATAACGATGTTGCAGACGCAAAAAACAAGGAAGGATTTTTTGCCAATCGGCAGTTGGACGTGGACCAATACCGTTCGTATGGAACTGAAATCCGATTGGGAATTCATTCTCAAATTAAATCCATCAAGCAATTCACCTCCGTGGGAATTCGCGCCTTCCAAGGTAACATGTTTAGGCAGCAACAAGGAGTAGGCAGTGCAGGTGAAAATTATGATGCCAACTTAGCAGGGGCCTCCCAATTTCCTCGCGAATTGAATTTTGTCAATGAAAATGTGGCTGCCTTCATCGAAAATGGCTTGGATATCACCTCCAAGTGGAAAATAACCTTGGGTGCTAGATGGGAATACATATTATCCAAAGGCGATGGGCGCTTAGCTTTGATTAACGGAATCCCTAGCCCTTGGGCAAGTGCCGACCGTACCAGAAACTTTTTGCTAGGAGGAATTGGGACTTCGTATAAACCCATGCAAGGCATCGAATTTTTCAGCAATTTATCCCAAAGTTTTCGTCCAGTAAGCTTTTCGGATTTACTTCCTTCAGCCACCACAGACGTCATAGACCCGAATTTGAAAGATGCACAATCACTGAGTTTCGATCTGGGCGTCCGTGGAAAAATCTCCAACTTTATGCGTTATGACCTCAGTTATTTCCACTTGGATTTCACCGATCGGATTGGCTCCATTTCTCAAAAAAATACCTTGGGACAAACTTATCTCTTCAGAACCAATTTAGGAAAAAGCACCTCAGAAGGTTGGGAAATTTACACGGAAATTGATCCCGTGACGGCTTGGTGGGGAAGGTCCCGCTACGGGTATATCAGCATTTTTAGCTCTATTGGAATTACCAATGCCTTTTATCAAGATTTTGCTTTGGCAAATGGCGCAAATCTACGGGGCAAAAGGGTGGAAACAGCGCCTCAGCAAATTGCGCGATTGGGATTTAATTACAGCCTAAAGTCCTTGAGTTTCACTTACCAATGGAGTTACACCTCATCAACCTACAGCGATGCGCAAAATACGGAAGTCCCCAATGCATCAGGTACCATCGGGTTAATTCCTGCTTACACCATACAAGATGTTTCGTTCACCTACAAGGCTACTAAACATTGGCAGATCAAAGGATCGGTCAATAATTTAATGAATGAAAAATATTTTACTAGACGAGGAACAGGTTCTTTTCCAGGAATCGGAATTTTACCAGGAGAAACAAGAAATTACAGCATAGGCCTCATGTACACGCTCTGAAATCATGAAAAGGAATATCGAAACTCTTGATTATTTTTTCATCGCTTGAATTCGGATATTCCCCGACTATTTGGTCTATAAAGCATAGGTGCTGGTCTCAAAAACCTCAAATTCGACGTTAATGAAAAAAAAATTGTTTAATTTCAAAGCTTCGACTATCAACAAAATTTTCAAAGAAGCTTGATGATGTCTTCACTAACCCTTAAATAGATTTAGAATGATCAATAAATTATTAGTTGGCTTGGTTGTGGTGTTGATTGCTATCCAATTTGTGCCTACCGAAAAAAATGACACAGCAGACATGCAATATGACATATCCACGAAATACAGCATTCCTGCGGATGTAAATGTGATTTTAAAAAATGCTTGCAACGATTGCCACAGTAACAGTACCACATATCCATGGTATTCCAACATTCAGCCCTTGGGTTTCTGGTTGGATCATCACGTCAATGACGGAAAAAAACATTTGAATTTTTCTACTTTTACCAAACTACCGATTGCCGTTCAGAACCATAAATTGGAAGAAGTCATAGAACAAACAGAGGAAAAAGAAATGCCGATGCCTTCTTATACCTATTTGGGATTGCATTCCAATGCCAATTTAAGTGAAGAACAAAGAAATTTATTGATCAATTGGGCGAAAGGCGAAATGGCCAAATTAAAAGCTTCCTATCCTGCTGATAGTTTGAAAATGAAACCTAGAAAAAAAGCCTAGGCATATTTCAAATTCTGAGCTGATTTTTGGAATTTATGCAGCCTTTGAAATGTAGAATCATTTAGTATGAGCAACTTGTATTTTGTCGATCAAAACTTTGAAAAACTGGGCAGTGTAGAAAATCCCTTGGTTTTGGCAGAATATGAGGCTTGTACCTTTAAAAATTGCGATTTAGGTGCAAAAGATCTATCCTCTTTTGTTTTTGTTGATTGTACTTTTATCAATTGCAATCTCAGTTTAGCCAAAATTCATAAAACGGCCTTTCGAAAAGTGCATTTTAAAGATTGCAAATTACAGGGCTTGCATTTTGAGACAGCCAATGATTTTCTGTTTGAAATTAGCCTTGATACCTGCAGCTTGAATTTGTCCTCTTTTTATCAAATGAACCTGAAGAAAGGGCTTTTTCATGCTTCACAATTGCATGAAGTAGATTTTACAGAGGCTGATTTGAGTCAGAGCAAATTTGCCCATTGTGACCTTTCTTCAGCTATTTTTCAAAAGTGCAATTTAGAAAAAGCCGATTTTTCTGAGGCTTATCATTTTTCCATTGACCCACGTACAAACCGAATGAAGCAAGCGATTTTTTCCAAAGAAGGCTTAAGCGGATTAGTAGATGCATTCGGCATCCAAGTGGTTTAATCAAAAAATCTTTAAATCCATTTGTGAACTAAAATTTTTCCCATGTGTGAAGATTAATTAATAATTTTGTGAGCTAGCCGCTTAAATATACTAGAAAAACTACAATTATATCAGACCATTACCCCATGAAAAAAATCATTTCCGTACTTAGCCTCATCATCATTCCGCTAATCAGTACCGCTCAATATACCATCAAAGTGAGCACGCAAGTTTCTACCAGCAATGATCAAGTGTTTTTGCGCTCCACCCTGTTTGATGATAAAAATTTTATTCCAAAGGATACCATTAAGTTGAATGGAAAAACAAAATTCATTCGTTCTCAAAAATCAATCGTTGGCGGAATCTATTATTTATACTTCCCAAAAACCAAAGAAAAAGTTTTTCTCAGTTTGGAAGATAACGATGTCTACGACATCAAAATACCAGCCCAAGATTTCTTAAAAACCATTGAAATCACTTCTCCCAAAAACGTCATTTTTTTGAACTATCAGCGCTTAATGACTCAATTTGCTGATTTAGATTCCAATTATGAGGCTCAAGTTAAACTTGGCAGAAAGTTCAACTTAGCTCAAAAAGCCACGTTTTTTCAGAAAAAAACCGATGCCTTGATCGAGTTTCGAAAAAATGCCTTGAAAACAATGAAACCTGCAGACGCGCTACACATTTATTTTACTACGCTCAATTTATTGGACCAATCCGTTCCTAGCCGTCGAGACATCGTAAAACGCAAAGAGTTCATAAAACCCTTCGATTTAGCTAGTCCGAAATTGTTGTTTACTCCTGAGATGAAAAACATATTGTACGAATACATGTCGTATTTCCCACTTCATGCCGATTCCCTACAGATTGGGA
>JBILRJ010000153.1:0-7280 GCA_044372695.1 Spirosomataceae bacterium | reverse complement strand
AACAAGGTCATATAACCTTCTCTACCTCCCCAAAACACATAACCTTGTCCTCCTAATTTGATGGTGGCATCTATGGCACCTTTTAATTGAGCGCCAGCATGAGCAACCACATCAAAATTCGGATTGGTGGATGCCCCATTCATGTACCTTTCATGAGAAAAAAGATTGGCAGTACCCCACAATAATTGCACCTTACTTTCGGCTTGTTTCTTTTCAAAAACATCAGCAATGAATTTGATGCGTTCGGAAAATTCTTTTGGGTCATTGCATTGATCGATGGCATCTACATCGTGAAAACAATAATAGGGTGCGCCTATTTTGGTAATGAATTCAAAAGCCGCATCCGCTTTGTCTAAAGCTCTTTGCTTAGGGTCATTTGAAACATCCCAAGGATAATGGTGAGTGCCTGGACCAAATGGGTCTGCTCCATTTCCACAAAAAGAATGCCAATAAGCGATGGCAAAACGAAGATGTTCCTTCATGGTTTTACCAGCAACTAATTGATTTTCATTGTAATATCTAAATGCCAAAGGATTGTCGGATTCAGTTCCTTCAAATTTAATTTGATCTATCCCCTTGAAATATTCTTTTTGACCCACTAAAACACTCATGCTAATAATGATTAAATTTTGTTAAAAAGTTAAAACTACAAAATCCCCACAATTTAATGTAATTAAACGAAAAAAAATAAATAGCATAGGTTAGCACAGATGAATGTGCTTGGTTTGCTAACTATCAAAAATCTTAGTTTACATTAAAAAGAATTTTTCGTAGTTTTGATAAAACTATGTCAACAAAATGATCAAAAAACTTTACTTATTAACCTTCCTAAGTCTTGTTCTGTTTGCGTCTTATGCTCAACCTACAACAAGTACTTACAACGCAAATAGCCGCTTTGAGCAATTGGAGTCGACCTTGCCAACTCCAAATTCTTATCGAACAGCAAGTGGATCACCTGGAAAAGATTATTGGCAACAGAGAGCAGATTACGATATCAAGGTAGAATTGGACGACATTAATCGCAAGATCACGGGTTCTGAGACCATCACCTATTTCAATAACTCTCCAGACGAACTTCCCTACATTTGGTTACAATTAGATCAAAATTTATTTGAAAAAGGGGCCAATGGCAAGACCTCCAAAACAGGAAGTATCAATGGAGCTATTAGTGCAGCTGCATTTAAAGAGTTAACAGATCCAAAGGATTATGGATATAAAATTACCTCCGTAAGAGATATCAAAGGGAATCCATTAAGACATACCATCAACCAAACGATGATGCGAATTGATTTGCCAATGCCTGTTAAATCTGGACAATCAGTTAGCTTCTCCATCGATTGGAATTATTTGATTACTGAATATTATGGTCGATCTGGATATGAGTTTTTTGAAAAAGATGGCAATGCCAATTATTTCATTGCTCATTGGTTTCCGAGAATGGCCGTTTACAATGATGTGTACGGATGGCAACACAAACAATTTTTAGGACAAGGCGAATTCACCTTGAACTTTGGAAATTACAAGGTAGAGATCACTGCACCCAATGATCACGTGGTTGGTGCATCAGGAGAATTACAAAACCCAACCAAAGTTTTATCAGCTACTCAATTAAAACGCTGGGAACAAGCTAAATCTGCCACAAGACCGGTTTTATTGGTAAGTCAAGAAGAGGCTGAGAAAGCAGAAAAGGGCCAACCTACTGGCAAGAAAACATGGATTTTCAAGGCTGACAATGTAAGAGATTTTGCCTTTACTTCTTCTCGAAAGTTCATATGGGATGCCATGCAAGTAGATGTGGAAGGCAAAAAAGTAATGGCCATGTCCTATTATCCAAAAGAAGGAAATCCTTTATGGGGTAAATATTCAACTATGGTGGTGGCACATACCTTAAAATCGTATTCAAAACGTACAATTGCTTATCCATATCCTGTAGCCATTTCGTGTCATTCTATCGCGGGCGGCGGAATGGAATATCCAATGATTTCATTTAATGGTGGTCGTCCAGAGGCGGATGGTACCTATTCTGAAAATGTGAAAAATGGCATGATCGGTGTAATCATTCACGAAGTTGGGCATAACTTTTTTCCAATGATTGTGAATTCAGATGAACGCCAATGGTCATGGATGGACGAGGGTTTGAATACGTTTTGCCAATATTTAGCTGAACAAGAATGGGATCGCAACTTTCCAGCTAGACGCGGAGAAGCGCAAAGTATCGTTCCTTACATGAGATTGGATTCAAAAAGCCAAGTCCCAATCATGGCTAACTCAGAAAACATCATGGAATTTGGAAACAATGCTTACGCAAAACCTGCTGCGGCATTGAATATCTTGCGGGAGACCATCATGGGTCGTGAATTATTTGATTATGCTTTCAAAGAATATGCAAGAAGATGGGCTTTCAAACAACCTTATCCAGCCGACTTCTTCCGTACTTTAGAGGATGCCTCGGGGGTTGATTTAGATTGGTTTTGGAGAGGTTGGTTTTACGGAACAGAACCTGTCAACCAATCCATCGAAACGGTTGAATGGTTTGGTGTAGATAACCAAGATCCGATTGCTAAAAAATCCAAGGACAAAGAAACCTTCGATGCCAAGCGACAAACAATGTCTAACATCCGAAATAAAACGGACATCAAAGAAACGGTTGTGGAAAAAGAAAGCGACATGAACGACTTTTACAATACTTATGATCGATTTGCCGTATCTGATAGCGAGAAAAAGAAATACCAAGATTATTTGAAATCCCTAAATGAGGAAGAAAGAAAATTGGTAAGCGAAGGAAAAAACTTCTATGTGGTTAATTTCAAGAACAAAGGTGGACTTCCGATGCCTGTGATTGTTAAATTGACTTTTGAAGATGGAACAGATCAAGTGTTGAGATTCCCTGCAGAAATTTGGAGATTGAATGATGTTCAAGCCAAGAAAATCATACCTACGGATAAAAAAGTTAGCAAATGGACATTAGATCCTTATTACGAAATAGCTGATATTGATACTGATGACAATGCTTATCCTAGAGAAGCAAATCAGCCTACTAAAGTGCAGTTATTTAAAATGAGCAGACAAGGCCCAATGAACCCGATGCAAGAAGCTCAAAAGGCTAAATCTAGTAGTGCGGCTGTAAGTGGTGCAAAACAATAATTGTTAAGATAATTCCTAATTGAACCTTGTGTAGATGTGAATCATTCGCTAATGCACAAGGTTCTTTTTTATACCAAAAATAGTTTTAGACAGGCAATTATCAACACCAATCCTAAAATGTACTTAATCCATTTTGAGGATGCATAATTTGCCCCCCATGTAGAGCCTAAAACACCACCTAATAAAGACGCGATGATCATAAATAGTAAATATTGATCCAAGGCAATCCAATTTTTTACTCCCAAAAGTCCCGCAGAGGAATTAACAAAGATGAACAAAGCCGAAATGGCGGCAGTTTCCTTCATACCTCCCCAGGCAAAAAGCAATATGATGGGACTCAGTAAAATCCCCCCTCCTATTCCAATCATACCTGAAATCAAGCCGATAATTGCACCAATCAGTAAGCCCGCCCAAATAGGCACTTGACGCTGATTATCTTTAGTTGTGTACTGAAATAACATACGCAAAACAGCAAAAAACAAACACACAGCTAGAATTTTTTTATAGCTTGTATCACTTATGATCCATTGTGCACCTAAATAGGACATAGGAACACTTGCCAAAGCAAAAGGCCAAAAATTGCGCCAATTAAAAAAACCTTTTCGAAAAAATTGTGAAAAAGAAATCAAAGAAACTCCTAAATTCAACATCAAAGCACTTTGCTTCATCAAAGAAGGTGATACGGCAAAAATCGCCATGACTGCCAAATATCCACTTGCACCACCATGACCGACGGAGGAATACAAAAAGGCCATCACAAACAAGGCGAAAACCAACAATGGAGCGCCTAGACTGAGCGATTCCAGCATAGGGCTACTTTAGTAAGAGTTGCACATAAATTAAGAATTTTTCCCAATTAGGCACACGAATACGTTCTTGTTTAATCACATCAACCGGCATTGATTTAATTTTTTCAAATAAACGAATGTAGTATTCATAGGCCAATCGAACACCCTTTTGAGCAGAAGATGGTAAATTTTTGATTCCACGTAATCCTGCATCAAAATCAAGCTGAATATCCGCTTCTATGGACTTTTTCTGGACATCAGTCATTGTTAAATAATCAATGCCTGGAAAATATACTCGTCCTCTTTCTTCAAAGTCCGAACGAATATCTCGAAGAAAATTGATTTTTTGAAATGCAGAACCCAAAGCACATGCATCCTGCTTAAGAAAATCAAAATGTTGGGGATTTCCTTTGCAGAACACCCGTAAACACATCAATCCTACTACTTCAGCAGAACCATATATGTATTTTTTGTATTCTAATTCATCATAAATTGTTTCTGTCAGATCCAATTCCATGGAATACAAAAATGCATCGATGAACTCGATATCGATTTTATACTCATTGACCACCGCCTGAAAGGAGTGCAAAATGGGATTTAAACTAATTCCTTCTTCCAAAGCGAGGAAGGTATCTTTTTTAAAGCGATTAAAAAGCGCTTTTTTATCGTGACTATGAAAGGTATCTACGATTTCATCCGCCAACCTAACGAATCCATAAATGGCATAGATGGGGTCATGTACACGTTTGTCCAAAGTTTGGATACCTAGCGAAAAAGAGGTAGAATATGCTTTGGTAAGCAACTTACTACATGACAAGGAAACCTCTTGATATAAATCCATATTACACTTGTTTAAGTTCTGAATCTAATTCTTTTGCGACAACCAAACCAGAAATCAATGCAGGTGGAACTCCAGGACCGGGTACAGTTAATTGACCCGTGTAGTACAAATTATGAACATGCTTATTTTTCAAACTAGGTTTTAAAATGGCTGTTTGCATCAAGGTATTTGCCAAGCCATAGGCATTACCTTTGAAAGCATGGTAATCAGACTTGAAGTCTTTGTGAGCGTAGGATCTTTTGAAGACGATGGAATCTCGAATGGAGGTACCACAATAAGCCTCTAAACGATCCATTAACTGTTCAAAATATTTTTCACGAACTTCATCAGAATCAACTAAATCTGGGGCAACGGGAATGAGTAAAAACAAATTTTCCGACCCCTCTGGGGCAACGCCAGGATCAGTTACCGATGGTGCAGAGGCATAAAACAATGGATCAGAAGGCCATGCAGGATCAGTATATATTTCATGTGAGTGCACGGAAAAATCGCGATCAAAAAACAAATTATGGTGCTTTAATTTGGGCAAACGTTTATTTATTCCCAAATAAAACAAAATAGAAGATGGTGCCATCACTCGTTTGTCCCAATAGGCTTCCGAATAGTTGCGATATTGATCCCCCAACAAGGTTTCCACATGGTGATAATCGGCGCTAGCTACTACCGCATCTGCTGCATGTATTCCGTTATTTAATAATACATTGCTAACTTGGTTATTCACTATCTCGAAACCCATTACTTCTTGATTGTAATGTATTTTTACTCCCTTTTCCTCCGCCAATCTGACCATACCTTCCACAATTTTATGCATCCCGCCCATAGGATACCAAGTTCCCATGGTAATTTCCGCATAATTCATTAAACTGTACATGGCGGGAGTATTTTGGGAAATTGCACCTAAAAAAAGGATAGGAAATTCCATTAATTTCAAAAGTGTGGAAGACTTGAAATATTTCCGAATGTGGGTATAAAAGGATTGAAACACATCTAATCTAAGTACATCAATCAATAATTTAAGGCTAAGAAATTCAGAAATTTTTCGAGAAGGTTTCCAAACGAAATTACTGATGCCTACACGGTATTTATAAGCTGCCTGATCCAAAAAAGCACTTAATTGTTGGGAAGCACCTGGCTCAATGCGTTCAAATAAGGCCTTAATTTCAGATAAATCAGCCGGAAGATCTATCACTTGTTCAGGAGACAAAACCACTGAATAAGAAGGATCTAAGCGTTTTAAATCATAGTAATCAGATGGTTTTTTACCAAACTTAGCAAAATAGGTTTCGAAAACATCCGGCATCCAATACCAAGATGGTCCCATATCAAAAACAAAACCTTTTTCACGAAAAACCCTTGCCCTTCCACCTGCTTGTTCATTTTTTTCAAAAATCTCAACATCATAACCCCAATCGGCTAATTGGGTGGCTGTTGAAAGGCCAGAAAAACCCGCACCAATCACTATCACTTTTTTCTTTTTTGCCATGGGAAATTAGATTAAATACTTTGCAAAGATAATCAATTTGCTTTGTTTATGATTCTGCAAGCTAAAATGGAACAAGTAAAAAACAGCTCACAAAAGAAAAAGTCAGAAATGCTCTGACTTTTTGCTAATGTTCTGTTAACCAAAAAAATAAATCCTAATTAAGCATACATTTTGAGCTGATTTTTCAACTCTTTTCTTGCAATGTGAATTCGATTTTTAACGGTACCTATTGGTAAATCGAGCTCCTCTGCAATTTCATGATACTTAAACCCGTTGAAATACATCAAAAATGGAGTACGATACATTTCTTCTGTTTTCAAAAGGGCCTTATTAATATCCTCCCCGACAAAGGCATTTAGAGCCAAATTGTCTTGAAGAGATTCACTGGAATTGATGAAGTGTAAATTATCTGTTGTGTCTATAAATGTATTTCTACGAACCATACGTTGGTATTGGGTAATGAACGTATTTTTCATGATGGTAAACAACCATGCTTTCAGGTTTGTCCCGTCCGCATATTTTTCACGGTTGGTGTAAGCTTTTACTAAAGTATCTTGGATCAAATCATTTGCATCGTCTGAATCTCTAGTAAGACGAAGTGCAAAAGGTTTTAAAATCTTGGAAAAATTTCCTACTTGGTAAGTAAATTCTAAGGCCGTCATAATATGTCGCTTTAAAGTTTGTTTAACAAATTTATAAAAAGATTAAACAAAACAATCTTTTTTTTCATTTTTTTTATTGTTGGATTAAATCGATGCACCACCATTAAATCAAAAATCATATTATTTTGAGGCAGAAAATGCCCAAAAAACATCAATTTGATGTATATTAGAAGTTCAGTTTGAATGGAATGAAAAAATAAATGAATTCAAAAGCCCTTATTATTTTGTTGTTTTCTTTAATCTGGCAGACCGCCCTATCACAAAATAATTGCCATTGTACTTTGCAAGGTACCATCATAGCAAAGGAGACTCAACAAAAAATTGCGAACGCCAACATCTATTTAAAAGGCACAAAGTGGGGA
>JBILRJ010000152.1:0-7442 GCA_044372695.1 Spirosomataceae bacterium | reverse complement strand
GGAGAAAATATTCGCATAACTGAAATTCTTTCGCTGTAAGATTGATTTTTTGACCCGCCCTTGTCACTATTTTACTACTAAGATCAAGTTCTAGGTCTTGAAATTTTAACACTTGGGCTTCCAGAATGGTTTGATTGGAGCGCTTAATCAAAGCTTTTACCCTAGCTAAAAACTCTTTAAAATCGAAAGGTTTGGGTAAATAATCATCAGCTCCTGCTTCAAAACCAATCAGCTTGTCATCCGTCGTACTTAAGGCAGTAAGCATCAAAATAGGTGTCTGAATACCCAATTGCCTCAATTGTCTACACAGTTCTATCCCGTTAATACCTGGTATAATGATGTCAGAAACAATCAACTGGTAGCTATTTCTAGTAGCTAATTGTTTGGCTATTAGTCCGTCATAGGCGACTTCTACCTCATAATTATTCTCTTCTAATCCTTGTTTGAGGGATTGTACAGTTTTTGGCTCGTCTTCTATGAGAAGGATTTTTATCATTATTTTAGGATATCAATTAGGTTGGCTGGCGAGTAAAGAATGGATTTTAGCACTTTGTTATCGCTTTTACGATAAACTTTCCAAATTCCATTTTCTTCGATTATTTCTGCTTCTGTGCCATCTTTTTGTAGGTAATGTTCGACTGTAGCTTCTGCTTCTTGAAGCGTTTGGCATGCTTTGGACATATTAGAACGTTGAACTTCATTGAATAAATCAACAAATTTTTCTCCGAGACCAAATTCCAAAACAGCTCCAGAAAGTACATATTGTAAGTCGCAAAGAGCATCAGCTATTTCCACGATATCATTCTCTTCAATCGCTGTTTTTAACTCATCAAGCTCCTCTGCCAATAAACTTACACGTAATTGACAACGTTCTTTACTTGGAATTGTTGGTATTTCTAGAATAGGCGCCCCAAAGGTTTGATGGAATAAGGCTACCTGATTTAACGAGTCTAATTTTTTCATGTATTTTCATCTGTAATTGTTAAAATTAATCAATTATTTCTCCTTATTAAAATATATTCTGCCATTCGATCAGAGGCTTTGAAATGGAAGATGTTTCCAATTGTACACATTTCAACGACTTATCCACATTAAATTGTTGACAAGTCAATGAGAACCAAAATATACAGGTCAAATTCTTGAAAATAAGTCGATTTTATAGAAATCGAAAATACAAATGTGCACAAGTGTGGATAACTTGTGGGTAAATGACTTAGAAATGTAAATTAAACTAACTAGATGCTTTACTTTCAGTAAACGTACCGTCCGAATAAAAAATAATCACTCTTTCAATCTGTTTGCTTAAATGCATTTGAGCATGCATAGCCGGTAATTCATTGAGTTGGTTTATTTGAGATGATTTTGTTGCAACAGTTTCAACATTCATTGACTTTTCAATTGGATTGATCAACTTTTGACTAGAATCTTTCTGGCGCCTGAGATTCGTTTGTACAGGAGTATCGGTAATAATTATTTTTTTATTCGATTCTAAGGGCTCGATTAAACTGGGGTCAAAAAGTGTGCCAGCACCAAATTCCTCTCTTTGTAATTCTTGTTCACTGATCGATTCAGATTGAGTACTTAAGATTTTCAAGGTTTGATCTTCAAACAATAACTCTTCAGCAGAAATCTCTGGAAAATTAAACAAGATCTTCTGGACTACATCTAAACTGGGCTTGTTTCGGCCAGATAAAATGTGAGATATGCTACTCCTTGGAATTCCTAATTTATCAGCAAATTGAGAGGAAGACATTTGTTTCTTCTGAATTAGCAATTCGATCTTACGACTTAAATTCATGTAATTTACTTTATTAAACAAGTTGTTTTACAAAGGTAAATTATTTTAGTGAGAAATCCATTTGCAATTGTAACGAAAAAAATAAATTTATCAATAATGAACATAATTTACAAAAGTGAAATACAATCAGGATGTAAAGCGATAAGTTTACTTTTGTAAAGAGCGCCTATCGCTTTTTTGAAATCTTTTTTGGACATGCCTAGATGTTGATAAATCTCTTCTGCAGGGCTTTTGTCATGTAAATAAAGAACACCATTTTGCTTATTTAATGCTGATAATAAAGCATCTCTTTGTTTGTCAATTCGTACAAGACCTATTTCTTCCGATCTTAAATCTAACTTACCATCTTCACGGATGTTATCAATGTAAACTTCAATAGGCTCGCCTAATGTTACATTTGTAAATACTTTGTTTTTAAATAAAACCCCTATTTTACAATTGTAGGCTAAACACTTGATTCCTAAATTTGTGTGCTCATAAGGTGTTACAGTAATTTTGTTTCCAATTGTGAATAATTCAGGGTCTAATTCTGATTCATCAATAAGGAACTTTTCAATTTTAGCGGATGCTACAATTCGATCTGTTTGTGCATCTATGTAAACATAGACTAAATAAGATCGACCAACAGACATTTTTTGCCATTGTTGTCCAAATGGGACCAATAAGTCTTTTGCCAATCCCCATTCTAAAAACACTCCAAGGGGGTTAACTTCTTTAACTTCCATGTAGGCAAATTGATTGATTGTGGCCTTTGGACGTAAGGTTGTGGCTATAATCCGATCTTCAGAATCTCTGTAGATATACACTTCAATAAATTCATCTATTTGATAATTTTCAGGTACATATTGAAGCGGTAATAAAATTTCATCTTCATATCCATCTAGATATAAGCCAAATGGTACCTCTTTGACAATTCGTAAGCGATTGTATTCGCCTAATTTTAATTCATTTTCCATAAAAAAACCCGGTGTTTAAAACCGGGTGTAAAGTTAAGCTAAATAGTCTAGATTAAACGACTACATTATTTTCTCTTAAGGCTTGATTTAAAGATGTTTTTAAATCGGTGCTTTCTTTTCTTTTACCAATGATTAAAGCGCAAGGAACTCCGTAGCTTCCTGATGCAAATTGTTTTTGGATGGTGCCTGGTATAACTACGGAATTTTCAGGGACAAAACCGATGTATTCAATGGGTGTTGGACCACTTACGTCTATGATTTTTGAACTTCCTGTGATGGTTACACCAGCTCCGAGTACTGCTTTTTTACCTATGTGAGCACCTTCCACCACAATACATCTGGAACCAATGAATGCGCCATCTTCAATGATTACTGGAGCAGCTTGAGGGGGTTCTAATACTCCTCCAATACCTACTCCACCACTTAAATGGACATTTTTTCCTATTTGAGCGCAACTTCCGACAGTAGCCCATGTGTCAATCATAGTCCCTTCATCTACATATGCTCCAATATTAACATATGAAGGCATAAGAATTACTCCTTTAGCTAAATATGCTCCGTAACGGGCTACTGCAGGTGGAACAACACGAACACCCAATGCCTTATAATTCTTTTTCAAAAGCATTTTATCGTGGTATTCAAAAATCCCGACTTCACTTACTTCCATTTGACGTATAGGGAAATACATTACAATGGCTTTTTTGACCCATTCGTTTACTTGCCATCCCCCATCGGGTAGGGGCTGAGCAACTCTCAATTCTCCTTTGTCTACCAGATCGACAATTTTTTCGATTGCTTGAACGGTTTCTGTATGTTGGCGTAGCTCGGGGTTTTCCCAGGCCTCTTGGATAATGTGTTCCATTGATTTCATTTGATATGTATGCGTGTTTATGCTTTGCAAATTACTAGTAAAATGATTTTAATCCTCGTGTTCACAAGAAAAAAAATGATTTATGACCATAAAATACAATTTTAAAGATTTTTTTTCCGCTAAATTTAACTTCAACTTTAATAAGTTAACTTATTGATTATCAGTTAACTTATAAAGCTATCCAAATATTATATTGTAATGAATTTGCTATTAATTTAGCTAAAAAGACAAGTGACAATTTGGCAGAACCCCTACTCTATCGAGATCATTGATTAATGACTTTACAAATATGCACAAAAAACTTGAATAAAAAACGTATCCAATAAATTTTTTATATAATTCTTTTATATAATTAGCTAATTAGGTAATTAGTATTTTAATTTCACTTTTGTAACAATGTTTGTTTAAGCACAATTAGAAGCATATATTTAATTCAATTTTGCAATTCTGCTGTTTTTTAGGTATTTTTGAACTTTACTGAAATCCAAATTAATTTACTCAATGAAAAAAATTAAAGTTGCTATTAATGGTTTTGGTCGTATTGGTCGACTTACTTTTCGCAGATTATTAGAAAAGGAAAATGTTGAGATTGTTGCTATCAATGATTTAACAGATAATGCTACTTTGGCTCATTTGTTAAAGTATGACTCAGTTCATGGTCGTTTTAATGGAACTGTCACTTCAGATGCTGATTCTATTACTGTTAATGGTAAATCAATAAAGGCCTTGGCGGAACGTGATCCAAAATTGTTGCCTTGGGGTTCATTGGGTATTGATGTTGTTTTAGAATCTACTGGTCGTTTTGTTGATGAGGCTGGTGCTGGTCAACATTTAACTGCTGGCGCTCGTAAGGTGATTATCTCTGCTCCTGCTAAAGGAAATGTACCAACTGTTGTTTTGGGTGTGAATGAAGATACACTTACTGATGAGATGACGATTATTTCCAATGCATCATGTACGACTAACTGTCTAGCTCCAATGGCTAAAGTGTTAGATGATTCATTTGGTTTGGAAAAAGGATATATGTCAACCATACATTCATATACTGCTGATCAAAATTTGCAAGATGCTCCACATGCTGATTTACGTCGTGCTCGTGCTGCAGCTTATTCCATTATTCCTACTTCTACCGGTGCTGCTAAGGCAGTTGGTCTAGTTTTACCTCATTTGAAAGGTTTATTAGATGGAAGTTCCATGCGCGTACCTACTCCAGATGGTTCGGTAACTGAATTTACTGCGATTTTGAAAAAAGAAGTTTCTGTTGACGAGATTAATGCTGCCATGAAAGCTGCATCAGAAGGATCTATGAAAGGTATTTTAGAATATCAAACGGATGAGATTGTTTCAATTGATATCATTGGTAATCCACATTCTTGTATTTTTGACTCTAAGTTAACTTCCACTATGGGAACCTTAGTTAAAATCGTAGGTTGGTATGACAATGAATTCGGTTATTCTTCCCGTGCGGCTGATTTAATCGCGCGTGTTGGATAATTTGAAAAATAATTTATGTTTTTAAAAAAGAGGCTCTATGCCTCTTTTTTATTTCTAGCTCTCAAGTATTTTATTGAAAATCCTTTATTATGGAACATTTCTTCAAACCTTGTTTTGATGCCAAAATGTTCGTTATTCCATTCTGACTGATAGAGATTTTGAGTTATGATCATTTTTTCCCAATTTGGCTCATCTATGCTCATGAGTGAATAATCAAAAAGAGAATCTGAATCAGTTTTTAAATGAATTAGCCCTCCTGCTTTTAATATTTGATGATATTTTTCAAGGAAATTGGAAAAGGTCAATCTTTTTTTTTCATCACGGTCTTTAGGTCTAGGATCTGGAAAGGTGATCCATATTTCATCAATTTCATTATTTTCAAAAAAATCTGTGATAAATTGTAATTGAATTCGTAAAAAACATACATTAACCAATTTTTGCTCTTGGGCAATGATAGCGCCACTTGCAAGTCGATCACCTTTTAAATCTATACCAATAAAATTTTTATCAGGAAATAATTTTCCTAATCCCAAGGTATACTCTCCTTTTCCGCATCCTAATTCTAATACAATGGGATTATCATTTTTAAAATAATTGCTTCTCCATTTTCCGATGCAATTTTCGTAAAATTCCATCGGACTTTGAATGACATTATCTAGTTCAAATGCTAAATGATATTTATGTTGTTTTCGTCTACCCAATTTAAATCAAATCTATTTCAGCTACCAAATAAGTGCTGCCGGTTATTAAAATAAAATCCTCCGCATTTATCCTTGCCTTCGTTTTAGAAATAGCCAAATTGACATTTTCGATGACCTCTCCCTCTAAATTGAAACGAGTAGCTAAGATTTTTAGTTCTACTGCTTTCAAAGACCTTGGATTTTCTGCTTGTGTAAAAATGTATTTTGCCTGTTTGGGAAGTATGGAAAGCACCTTATCAATGTCTTTATCTGCTACCATTCCTAAAATTATATACAATTCATTGAAATTCTCAAAATTTAGTTGATTGAATAGCTCACTTATGCCAGCCACATTGTGCGCAGTATCTGCTATGATCATGGGGTTTTTATGCAAGATTTCCCAACGACCTTTTAATCGTGTGTTTTTACGAGTATTTTTAATACCCAGGTTAATTTGATCGATGGATAAATGGATTATTTGGTTTCGTACCAATTGTTCACACCAAGCTAGCACCCCAATGATATTTTTAACTTGATATCTTCCTTGGTATGGACTCTCCGCTTGGAAAATTTCCCCTCCTTTTATTTGGTAACTAATTTTTAATGATTGATGTGAATTTGCAACCTTTAAAATGCTAATTACATCATCTGCAAAAATTAATTCTGAACCAACTGACTGAGAATGACTTAAAAATACTTTTTCTGAATCCTCCTGGCGTTCACTGATTGTCGTAGGAACATTTGGCTTAATAATTCCAGCTTTTTCTCTAGCAATTTTTTCCAAAGTATCACCTAAAATATCCTGGTGATCCCAGCTGATGTTTGTAATCAAACAAGATTCAGGTTTAATGACATTGGTCGAATCCAATCGGCCTCCCAAACCTGTTTCAATGATGGCCCAATCAACTTTTTGTTCTTTAAAATAACAAAATGCCATGATGACGGTCCATTCAAAAAATGATGGTTTAAATTCGGCTAATAGTGACTTGTTTTTTTCCACAAATTCAATAATCCACTGTTCTTCGATCTCATTTCCATTGATTTGAATTCTTTCCGTGAATGATTTTAAATGGGGAGATGTGTAAAGCCCTACTCGAAAACCAGCTTCTTGTAAAATGGACGCCATAAAATGAGATGAACTTCCCTTACCATTTGTCCCTGCTATATGTAGACTTTTGAAACAATTTTGTGGATTTCCAAAATGATTACAGAGAGCAATGATATTATCCAAACCTGGTTTATAGGCTTTTTTCCCATCTCGATGAAAAACAGGAAGTTGAGAATATAAAAAAGTGGTTACTTCTTTATAATGCATAAAACTTATCGCTTAGAAATTACTTGGAATTTATTTTAAACATGATACTTCCTGTAGAAACTTCTGGACGTTCTCCAGAGGAAGTCGGTTTAAAGCTAAGTTTTTCGATAGCTCGTTTATATTTTTGAGCGACACTTGCTGATAAAGTTGTTTCCACAATCTTCAAAGAAATAATGGAACCGTTTTCATCGATTTTGATTGAGAAACGAATAATTCCTGTTTCGTCGGAATCATCATTTACTTGGGGTCTTGAGGCTAAGGTCCAACCAGTTAAATTGACTGAAAGTCCATTCCCTCCACCTAATCCATTATTGGATCCACCATTATT
>JBILRJ010000151.1:0-7445 GCA_044372695.1 Spirosomataceae bacterium | reverse complement strand
CCAAGCATAAGCTTTTCATAGAGGGCAACTTTTTCAAAAAGCTTATCTGTTTTTTTGGGAAACTCGTTCACACTTTGAGCAGATAACTCATAGAATAAACAGATCCAAAGTAGAGTAATTTTTATTAAAATAGTTGTAAAGCGCATAGTCATGTTTAAACTACAATAAACTTTTCCTGAAGATTGCTTCTAATTTAGTAAGAAATTCATTTAAAAAAAACAGTGAGAATTAAACGAGTAAGTAAGGACTTACATGAACAATTCCTCTATTCAATTATTAATGCACAAATTAAGGGTTAAAAAACATTTCATTCAAATTACCTAAAGTTTCATTTATGCCAACGCTTAATCGAAAGAAGCGGTAGAGATGTATGATGTAATAGGTAAGGTATAAGGAATTGAGAATGTAGAATCTGAAATAATCTTCTCATACTGTACGTCTTACATCTTACATCATACATCATTTTCATTCGTCTTGGATTAAATGCGACAAAAAAGTTTTTTTGTTTCTTTTTTTTCAAAAAAAGAAATACCATAGAAAAAGAATTAGCCCGTAAATTGCATTTCTGTCAAAGAAATAGGGAAATAGCAAATTCAAATTCGCTTTTAAACATACTTTTAGAACAGACCCTAATAATAATTTCAACTCTTAATTCGCATTATTAGGTTAAAATATCTCAAAAGAAAAAAATATTTGAAAAATATATTAAATTGATTCTTTATTTGAATAAATATGAACCCTATCAAAATAGCTACCGCTCAATTTGAAAATAAAAGTGGAGACAAAGCCTACAACCTCTCGGTGATAGATGAATTAGCTAGAAAAGCAGCTTTAGAAGGCATTGAAGTTCTTTCATTTCATGAATGCTCTATTACCGGTTACACTTTCGCTTCTAAATTAAACAAAGAGGAATTTTTAGCAGTGGCCGAAAGTATTCCGGATGGAGAATCCATTCAATCTTTAATTAGTATTGCAAAAAAATATAAAATTATTTTATTGGCAGGATTATTTGAAAAAGATAAAGATGATCGTGTATACAAAGCCTACGTATGTGTGGATGAAAATGGGCTTATTGCCAAATATAGAAAATTAAGCCCCTTTATTAATAAATACATAAGCGCTGGAAATGAATATTGCATTTTTGATTTGAAAGGATGGAAATGTAGCATACTCATTTGCTATGACAACAATATTTTTGAAAATGTAAGGGCCACAAAATTATTAGGCGCTGAAATAATTTTTATGCCACATGTAACCATGTGTACGCCTTCCAGTAGACCAGGTGCTGGATTTGTTGATCCTGCATTATGGCATAATCGCCACAATGACCCCATCACACTTATCAACGAGTTTGATAGTTTAAAAGGCAGAGCATGGCTAATGAAATGGCTACCCTCAAGAGCTTATGACAATGCCGTTTATGTCATTTTCTCTAATCCCATAGGCATGGATGATGATCAATTAAAAAATGGCTGTTCCATGATTATAGACCCCTTTGGTGATATTTTGGCAGAATGCAGAACATTTGATGACGCCTATGTTTCAGCAGAATTAATTCATTCTAATATAGAAAAAGCTGGAGGCACCCGATATTTAAATGCCAGAAGACCCGAACTTTACAGAGACATCATCGGAAAAGAACATGAAACTGTTCTTAAAGTAGTTTGGATGTCCTCGAAATAATTTTCTGCCGATTATTTTTCCTTGTTTCCATTTTGATATTTAATCATTGTTTGGAAACACAACCTTTTTAATAAGCTCTAGTATTCCAATTTTGCTATCGATTGGCAAACCTATCTTGTTGTTGGCATTGGCTTTGGTCCTTAAAACCTAATTACATCAATTTGTTAATCATATCCGTGATATAGATAGATCGCACCATAAGTCCAATTGGGACCTTTCAAGCCAGGGTAATTGAATCTGTCCATCATTAATGCCACATATCGAAATGGATAACCCTCTGGCAATTGAACTACGTTAGGCCATACCCTTGTTCCAGATGTTTCGTCCCAAGGTGGTAAGTCCATCAGCAAACTACCTACTTCATTGAGTCCAGGATAACTGTATATGTAAATTTTCCGATCAGAACTACCTGAAAAACAATATAGTTGATTACCTACTTTTTGAATGGATGTTCCGGTCGAATTGTGTGCTACAGGACCCGCAATTTTTTTATACCCTTTGTTCCATTCATCCGATTCTAAAACAACCGCTTTATAGCCATTCAGATTTTCACAAGTCAGCATACGCCATTTATTTACCGCTGAATCAAATAATATATGAGGGTCTTCAATATCTCCCACCATATCAATTGGGACAGCAGACATTGTAGAGAAACCAAATCGAGGATCCTTTTTACTCTCAATGGCCAGCAGTTGCTTTTTCTCTTTATCTGGATTCGCAAAAGCGCTAAATCCTGTTGTTAATCCACGCCAAATTGCATTTTTTCTGTCATAAAAAAGATGCGAAGCAACCTCATTCCTTAATATTCCGTCATTGCGATCAAACAATATGATTCCTTCAAACTGAACATCAAAGACGCTTGGATCCATGCTAAATACCCCTTGAATATGATGATCTAAAGCACGTCCACGAATCGACATCGTGTACCACAATCGCCCCTGATCAAGCATAGGATCTCCATTTTCATAGGTAATGGTCCGTATATCAGCTAAGCCAATACCTGTGCTAAGGGCCATTTCAACCTTTTTGACTTGAACTTGTCCGTCTTTAAGTTGTACAAATAGCCGTGATTGAAAAGAATGAAGATATTTTTTTTCACGTAAATCCAAATAAGTATTAAAATTACTTTGTCCAATGACTTTTGGCAATCCTTGATCTTGTAAATACAAGGTAAATCCACTACCTAACATTTGCAGAATAATTTTACCTTTCATTTTGTTTTCTTCTTCAAAGTTTACGGCGATTGATTTATCCACCATTATCTGGGCATTTTTAATGACTCTTAACTTTACTTCGATTAGCATTGAATCTTTAAATACGGTCTTGATCAAGAATTGTTCTTGATGATTGGCATCTGAAAATTGAAAACCCAATTCTCCTTCTCCCCTGCAGGATGCGAGATCGATGGAGTAAGTAGCAAATGGATTAAAGCCACCAAACCAGATGGCTGTCTGGCTTTCTTTCGTTGATTGAATAAGCAGTTTGTCTTCTCTGACAAATACCTTGGAGTGTTCATCCCTGTAATGGCTAATGGGATGCATAGCAGACAATCCAATGATTTTTTGGGGTTCCAATCCAGCCAAATGAATGGATTGTTTTTCGTCAAAAATCATTCTCTGCACACCCTGTCTGACAAATTTGATCTTATCTGGTGAAGGTTGATTTTGAGCAACAAGGCTTAGTGTAGTAATCAGTAATGCGAAAAGGAAGATGTACCTGTTATTTTTCATATGTATTTCACTTTTGTAATCCTTTTTGCCGTGATTAATCTTTGATACAACGCATGGGATAATAACCTAAATCTTTCCTCTTATCTACTTTTTGTTGGTAGTTACCTTAAATATATTATTTGTAAAAGCTCCATAAGTAACTACACCTAATTGAATTGGAGTATGTTATTTATCCAATGGTCTGAAAAGTACTTTATCTGCATAAAAAGTACCAAAAGGAATTAATGAAGCCAAAAAAGCCAAAAAGATTTTGAGTAGGTTCCATCGATGTATAAATGAAACTTGAAGCAGTAAAACGATGTAAATAACAAAAAGAATCCCATGTGCCAAACCAACAATATAATTGGGCTGTGGCATAGCAAATTGGTATTTTAAAATCATCGTAAAACCTAAAAGTAAATACGAACAACCTTCAATAAATGCGACAATTCGTAGTCTCCCTAATGCTGTTTTCAACAATTTATTAATCATTTTTTTATAGATTTTTCGTCCAACCAGAGTGTTATTCTCTTAAAGAGTGTTTGAACTTGATTTAATTTTTTTTTAAAAAACAAATCTCATTAAAATCAAATTAACAAGCAAATGAACACAAAAAACTGTTTCAAACTAACTCAAATCAGATGGAATAAGACCATAAAAATGGGTAGCACGAAAGATTTTGGGCTAAATGTGGGTTTATTTAAATTTAAACAATTTTGGAAATAATTTCTATCGGTCCATTTATGACTGAATATTTACAGGGTCTATGAGTTCTACTCTTGTTTCTTCTTCGATCATTGTTCGGTTGGACTATATTCTTCTGCAATCATCCATTTTTCACGCAGGCGAAAAGCAGGGATGGTTTGCCTTTTGGCTTTGTTGGCAGCCACGTTTGGTTTTATGGAGTTTTGAAAAGCCCATATTGAAAGCGGAATGATTTTTTTTGCTGTAAGTATAGTTATTCGTTTGTGTAAACTTTCTTGCAAAAGCAAGGCAAATAATGCAGTAAAACCGCCAAATTTCATGGTTGATTGAAACTGGGTAAATAGCGGATAGTAATCTGTGTGCTTACTTTTGTTTTGAATGATAATAGGTGGAAATCCTGCATTCATTAACTGTAAGTTGATAAGCACTCTCCCCATACGTCCATTCCCATCCACAAAAGGGTGAATGGTTTCAAACTCTGCATGAAAGTTGGCAATAGCATCTAAAAAATAGTTTGTTTTATTTTGGTTATAATTATCCAACAAGTCTTGCATAAGCACACTTACGAACTGCGGATTTGCTCCCAAATGATTGGCTACCCTTACCCATTCTTTACCACTTCTAAAGCGACCCGCAATGTTGTCGTCAATTAGGCTGAGCAAGGTTTTATGCCAAGCTAAAATGAGCTTGATGTGGAGAGTAGAATCGTTTTTTTCTAGTAAGGTTTCAGTAAGTGTTGCTAAATTTTTAGCTTCGTAAACCTCCCTTACATTTACTTTCCGCCCTAAAATGCCTCCCGAAAGAATTTTTTCAGTGTCTTCTAAGGTAAGTGTTGAGTTTTCAATAGCATTGGAGTTATACACCATTTCTGGAATTTCGGCGAGTGCTATTTCTTTCAGCAAAGGTTCATTTCCCTCTATCAAGTTTATGTATTGCAGGCGCAATGCTTCAATTTTATCTTTGGTAGTTTGATTGATCATTTTTCGCTATCTATTTACCGTGAAATATTGTTTAAAATTACACATTTTCACGATTAATAACCAAATCTTATATGCCTATGCAAATACCTATTTATCGACACGCATTCAAAATTACAAGAAAGAGGCGACCATGGGATACAACAGAGTCCACCTCCAAAAAGGGTGAATTCATTTATTTTACGGTAGTGATAGCAAATCGGGTAGCACGAGAGGGGTTTTCAAGTGAAAAATCAGCTTCCCGACGACTTTTGTTTGGCGGTCCTTCCCCAGTCTGGAAGGTCAATATTTAGATTATCAAACTTTTCCAACATTTCCTTTTTCAATTGATTTCGCATCCTTAAAATTTGACTTTGTCGGCTTTTTTCTTGGGCCAAATTATGCTTTTCCCAAGGATCGGTTTTTAAATTAAATAGTTGGGTCGTCAACACCCCATTCACATTGTATACAATCAATTTGTAGCCATCCTTCGTTTTCAAACTCCTACTCCAATGCCCATAAACGTTATAAATTTGTTCTCTAACAGCTTTGCTTGGATTGCGAATAATTGCCTGAAGACTTTTTGCCTCCACGGTTTTAGGCGCTTTGATTTTCAAATAATCATAAATGGTCGGCGTGATATCACTCAAATAAACAAAAGAATTATTCCGCACATTTTTAGGTATTCCTGGACCTGAAAAAATCATTGGAACTCTGATGCTATGCTCATACAAATTCTGCTTGCCCAAAAGGCCATGTTGGCCCATCGCCAAGCCATTATCTCCTGCAAAAACTATCAAGGTGTTTTTTAACAATCCTTCTTTTTCTAGCGTAGACATGATCCGCCCTACTTGCTCGTCGAGCTCTGAAATCATGCCATAATACGCAGCAATATCTTCTTTAATGGCATTTTCAGTTCTAGGATGTGGCAATAAATTTTCATCACGGACATTTAAATCTCCATTATTAAAGGGATGCTCCGGCAGGAAATTAGGTGGCAAAGAAATTTTAGCCGGATCATAAGCCTTAGCAAATTTTGCGGTAGGTGTCCTGGGGTCATGCGGTGAGGTAAACGCTACATAGCAGAAAAATGGTTTTTCTTTGGCTTCCCGACTACTTAAAAAATCAATGGCTGTTTGCGCATATAAATGTGAACTGTAACTCTCACTTAAAAAACTTTTTTCTACCGGATATTTCCCTGTTGAATCAAAGTGATTCACTCTGGGATGCTCCTGTCCTCCCTCTTTGGGAAAATGCATGCCACCAAAAAAAATATGGTCTGCTTTTGAAAACATGCGTGCATAGGAATTTTTATCGCTGTGCCATTTCCCGGTGTGAAAAGTCGTATATCCTTTTTGACGCAGTACTTCGGGAAGACTAATGATGCTATCGGGAATGATATTTCCATCGCCAGGCAATCGATTGACATATCTGCCCGTCATCAACATAGCTCTGGAAGGAATACAAACCGCGCCCTGGTGTCCGCCCATCACATGAGCTTGTTGGAAAGTTAAACCACTTTTTACCAACTTATCTAAATTAGGAGTTTTGATTTCCTTGTTCCCTAATGCTTGAATGGTTCTGAACGTTTGATCGTCACTGTAAAGGATTATTACGTTTTTTCTTGGAGCAGTTTTAGCAATTTTATTTGCAATAGCTTGACCCTGAATATCGCCCAAGGAGAATGCCAATACGCATAAAATCAATAGTTTTTGAATAGAATTTTTCATGAATTTAAGTCTAAACGATGGGAATTTACCATCAAATTTTGATAAAATCACTTCTTTGTAAATACCAAAAAGTGTTGCCAAGGAAGGTTGCTGATATTTTTTTCAAATGTAAACCCTGCTACTTTTAATTCTTTGATGGCCTGGGTTTCACTCATTTTGTGAATTGTTTTGATCGGAACTGTTTCATCCTCGGCTCTAAACTCTACCAATACCAGTTTACCACCAGGTTTCAATACATTGAACATCGATAGCGCCATTTCATAGGGGTAAGAAAACTCGTGGTAAACGTCCACCAATAAAATTAAGTCGATGGCGTTTTCAGGTAAAGTGACATTTTTTTCTGTGCAAAGCACAGGCACAATTCGGGATAAATTTTCCCGCTTGATTCTTGCATTTAAATAGGCAATCATTTCTGGCTCCACATCTACGGCAAATACTTTGCCATTACCTACCATTTTCGAAAGTAATGCACTGTGGTAGCCACTTCCCGCCCCAACATCTGCGATAATCATTCCGGGTTTTACGGCTAAGTTTTTGAATAATAGCGAAGTATTTTCTTCGATTTCCCTTTCCTTTCTTTCAAGCCAATCAATGCCAAAATGACTCATCACTTGTGCAATTTGTCTACCCTTATACCATTTATTGATGCCATTAGGATCTCC
>JBILRJ010000150.1:0-7493 GCA_044372695.1 Spirosomataceae bacterium | reverse complement strand
CCCGTGTATGATAAAAATTTAAATACGAGATATGTTGTTTTCATTTTTAAAATTCAAATAGCTTGTGTTAAATATAATTAAGTTTTTTCTACTATATTTTTCTAATCATTTTTGAGTTTATTGTATAAAATTCATTTCATCATGAACGGCTAAGCCAAGTCTAAAATATGAATTAAGCGTTTATGCTTCTCTATTAATAAAATTAATTTATAGGCTAAATTAGTCGATGTTTTTAAATTGGGTAATGATGTCAATGGCAATATTGTTGCAGCCTTCGTTTAACAATTCTTCAGTCGTTCCTGTAATCACCAAAGAGATTGTGCGGTTTCCATATTCCTCTACATAAAATCCATTTATTGTGATTTTACATGCTGTATTTTTTTCAAACTCATTCAATTGATCAAACAGATTTTCGTTGATTACTTTTTTTAGATCAACATCATTTAACAGTTTGATCTCTCCTATGTCGAGTTTTAATTCAACTTTATCATTGCTTCTGACCGTTTTTAATTCAGGTCGGTTGGGTAAATGCTTGGCTAATGTGGTGAAGCCTATTAACATACATACGAAAGAGATGAGTACTTTTTTCATTTTTTTTTAGTTTAGAAATTAAATAACTGGATTATTTTTTGCAAAAATTTGAGTAAATCATCGTAATGCCTGTCAAATACACTTATCGCTAATACTACTACCATTATTTTGTAGGGTGTGCCACTCCTTTTATTTAATTCATTCTTCATGGATTTAACGAAGATAAAGTGTCGGTGGAATAGTAAAATGACCTTTGGAGTGGTTAGGTATTTTTGTAATTCTTAAAACCTAGCACAAATATTTTACTTTTTTAAAGTACTAAACTTGTGTTATTGCAAGTTTTTATAAAATATTTTCAGAAATATTCAATTATTTATTTAACGGTAATGTTATATAAGCAAGAAAGCCTAAAACGCAATGTGTTTTTATTTTTCTAATAATTTATCGAAAATCATTTTTAGTTTAGGATCGGTCGGTCTTGGAGCATTCAGATTTAGTATTTTGTCATTTTTGCCAATTAAAATGTATCTATCAATGGATTCTATTTTTGATACATATCACATTATAAAAATTAAAGATATCATCATTCAGATAGTAAGAAGTCAATTTATTACATGTCCCACAATTTTTGTGCATTATTCTTGACTTTTCGATACTATTTTCAATGCCAAAGGTTGTATTAGTGGATGTTTTTATTGAAAGGGGGAAAGGGAGGCCATAATGATTATTTCGTAGAGTTAAATTTTTAAAATAAAAAATCCGTAAGAATTGTATAATGCATGTAATAAAAATGTGAAAAAGTATGCATTTAAAGTTGATTTCGAAATATATGATTGATAATAAAAATTTCCCAATACAGTTCCTCCTAATAACCCAAATGAAAAATTTAGAGGACTAGAAATATGCATTACAGCAAAAAATATACTCAAGAAAAATATAATGAAGAATTTATTCTTTGTTATAAATTTATAAAGTAAAAAAAATGGCAAGCTTTGAAAAAATAGAGTTTCAAGTATTGGTGCCCATAAACAAATTAATAATAGCTTGTTGATGTATTCCATATCTTTAAATTGATCTATTGAGACAGATTTTCCAAAAAACGAGTTATGTAATTAAGTGTATGACCCAATAATATGCTTATAAACAAGCTCAAAAAAAACAACTTATATTTTTTCATTTGTTTTTAAAAATTGCACTATCAGTTGAACTCAGCTTTAAATTGTTCATATTTTTTTTAAATAATTTGTTTTTCCATAATCTAAAAAGGTTTTTCGGGTGCCACCAGATTTGCGCTTATCTAGAAAAATTAGTTTTGTAAAATGTTTTTTAATCAATTGATTAGATTGATAGAACAAAGGAAATTCCATTGATGATCATGTGAAAAAATAATCCCCAAAAGAAACCAAAACTAATTCGTAATCTGGTCATAAAAAAACCAATTATCAACTTCGGAAATAAGTAAAGTGGCGATAATATCAAAAGATGTAAAGTGAAAAAATCAAAATTCATCGCATGTACTAATGTAAAAGCAACTAACGAAAGAGTATAAAAATGATATTTGTATTTTGATAAAAAAGTAGGATTTTTTTTAAATAATTGATCAACACCCCATATGCATGCTAGCGATAAGCATAAAAATATTAACCATTCATTTTTAGATAAATTTAATTCTTCATAACTGCCGTTTATTAAAATAAATAACCAAAATATGAATGATATAATTACTTCAATTTTCTTAAAGCTCAACCATAGTCTGAATAATATTTCTTCAACAAAAGGCCCTAATATTATGATAATAAAAAAAGGTGCACTATTTTTTGTGACTTCAGAAATGTCAGCTATACTAAGTTGAGTATTAAATAAATAATTTATAGAATCATAAAAAAACCAACCCAAAATAATAAATAGAAAAACAGATGAAAACGCATAAAATACAGAGTAAAATAAGTATTTCAGTCTTGTAGAAATGTCTTTTGAGGTGTGAATAGTTCTGAAAGCAAATTTGATAAATTTTATCATGGTACTTGGGTTACATGCGGTCCCTCTATGGTAACCATATTAGTGATAAAGTTTTTTTATTTGATCCTTTGAAATTTTAACAAATAAATTATTTGCCTACTCTAAAAAGGTTTTTCGGGTGCCACCAGAATGCGCTTATCTGGAGGTAAAATTCAAGAAAAAATAATAAACCAACATTAGGAATCCTCCGAACCTTACACCGATAACGACACCTTTGAATACTTCTGAAAATTTAATCTTTGTCATGATTTTATATGAAATAAATATTGTTACGAGATAGATTTTGTAGAAAAGTGATTGTAGCTATTGAGGAATTACAATAGCTGAAATAAACTTCCTAAAATAATAAAGTATGCTACCCAATAATGTTCCTATTAATAATGATTCAAAAACAATCTTTGACATCTCAAAATATGTAATTGCTAAATCATAAATTTTATTAAGACTTTAATTAAACAGATGATAAATAGAACTAAATACATTCAATAAACCTGCCTTGAATTCTTGGTAATGGTCTCCAATAATCCAATCGCAAAGCATATAGGCGAAAGCAATTTTAAAAAATGTTTTAGGGAATTGTGTGTCTATTTTCATTGGATTATACGAGTTGGTTAGAATATTTAATAATGGTTGACAATAAAGTGAATTTTGATTTTTTGTAAGGCAAGAATTGGCTTAGTTATTTTCAAACATAAAGAATAATTTGGCTTTTTCAAAAAATAATTTAATTTTGTTCACCAATAGTTCAATTTTTAACCACTAAGCTCATGCAAAAGATCTTCACTGACTGCCAAAAATTTTATTATTCTAGTCCCAATTTTGCTGTTCGTCTATTTAAAATAGTTCTTTTAAGTTTTCCAATTTTACTTTTATGGAATGTAATATCTGGCGTTATTTTAGAAGAGGTTTTCCATATCCAAATACCTGATGTTTTTGAACTATTTAAGGCAAAGAATATGCCTGAACCATTCATTCATTTTTCCATCAGTATTTTAGGACCAATCATTGAGACCTTAATATTTCAAAAGTGGGTCTTTCAAATTGCCAAATGGTTGGGAGCAACATTGCAATTAGAGAAAAAATTTGGCCTAGATTTTAATTTGAAATTAGCCACGATCATAGCGGTTTTGTTATTTGCTGCAATTCACTTCGGTAACCATTATTTATATCCTATTTTGGTGCTACCTGCTGGATTAATTCTGGGTTGGATATATTTAAGCAACCTTCAAGAATTCAATAGTAAGTCAAGGGCATTTTGGATGACCGCTTGTTTTCACATGGTTAATAATGGCTTTGCGACGGTCTTGTATTTTTTGGAAAAAAACTTATAAAGAGATTACTCCCTCATCAATTTTTCTACCACCTTCGGGAAATCCCTGTGCTCCAAGACCTGGCCTTTTTTGGCTACATCTTCTGGACTATCACTGGGTAAAACCTCAAAACTACTTTGAAAAATGATGGCTCCTTCGTCGTAATGCTCATTCACATAATGAATGGTGATGCCAGATTCTTTTTCTTGGTTGGCTACTACTGCCTCATGTACAAAATGGCCATACATGCCTTTGCCACCAAATTTAGGCAATAAGGCCGGATGTAAATTGATGATCCGTTGGGGAAATGCCACGGTAAACTCTTTGGGAATTAACCATAAAAATCCTGCCAAAATGATCCAATCGGTTTTTAATTCCTGTAATTCTGTTAAAACAGTCCCGTTTTTAAATTCTTCACGGTTGAATATTCGACAAGGGATATCTAAGCGTTTCGCTCGTTCAATTACCCCCGCTTCTGCATTGTTACAATATATTTGACTTATCTTTGCAAGGTGTAAAGGTGCCAAATGCTCGATGATTTTTTCGGCATTGGAACCAGAACCGGAGGCGAAAATGACTAAGTTTTTCAAATTTGTCTATTATTTAACACAAATTTAGGCTTTAAAAACGGAACCTTTCATCTTAAATGATAGTTTTGTTTTTTTGGTAAAAGACTATTTATGAAAATAGGTATTATTTGTTATCCAACGTATGGTGGAAGTGGCGTGGTGGCCACTGAATTAGGAAAAGCTTTAGCGGCGGTTGGTCATAAAGTTCATTTTATTACCTATACTCAGCCTCCTCGTTTGGATTTTTTCAGTGAAAACATCTTTTACCATGAAGTAAGCGTTGCTTCTTATCCGCTTTTTCAATATTTACCCTACGAATCTGCTTTGGCCAGTAAAATGGTGGATGTGACCATCAATGAAAAGCTGGATTTATTACATGTTCATTACGCGGTTCCGCATGCTTCTGCGGCCTATTTGGCCAAACAAATATTAAAATCGAAAGGAATTAACGTGCCAGTCATTACTACTTTACACGGTACAGATATTACTTTGGTGGGTCGGGATCCTTCTTTTGAGCCTGTGGTTACTTTTTCCATCAATGAATCGGATGGCGTTACAGCCGTTTCGGAAAGTTTGCGAAATGATACTTACGCAGAGTTTGAAATATTGAGTCACATCGAAGTGATTCCTAATTTCATTGATCTAAACCGTTTCAAAAAACAAGCCAAAGAACATTTTAAATTGGCCATTTGTCCACAGGGAGAAAAACTGTTGATGCACACGTCCAACTTTAGAAAAGTCAAAAGAATAGAAGACATTATTCATGTGTTCGCCAAAGTGCAAAAAAAGGTACCCAGTAAATTATTGTTGGTAGGGGATGGGCCTGAGCGCTCGGTGATTGAGGCCTTGTGTCGCGATTTACATGTGCAATCCGATGTCCGTTTCCTAGGAAAATTGGATACCATTGAGGAGGCTTTGTCTTTGGCTGATGTGTTTTTCTTGACTTCCGAAAAAGAAAGTTTTGGATTAGCGGCTTTGGAAGCGATGGCTTGTGAAGTACCTGTCATTTCTTCAGATGCTGGTGGTATTACCGAAGTGAATATTCATGGTGTAACAGGTTTTGTGAGTAAAATTGGAGATGTCAATGACATGGCGAAAAATACCATTCACTTATTGACAGATGAAAAATTGCTTACTCAAATGAAGGCCAATGCTTTGGAACGCGCCAAACATTTCGATTTAGTTAAAATTCTTCCGATGTATGAGAATTACTACAAAAAAATCATTGATCAAAGTTGGAAATTTCCGAATCAGAGTAATTGAGGGATATTAGGTAAAAGGTAATAGGTAATAATGCGAATTAAGGGTTGAAATTATCATTACGGTCGGTTCCAAAGGTATGTTTAAAAGCAAATTCAAATTTGCTAATTCCCTATTTCTTTGACAGAAGTGCAATTTACGGGCTAATTCTTTTTCTAAGGCATTTCTTTTTTTGAAAAAAAAGAAACAAAAAAACTTTTTTCTTTTGCTTAATCCAAGACGAATCCGCAAGCGGAACGATTTGCCCTCCGCTCTCGGCTATTTTCTTTGACCCTGTCGCACATGGCCCATGCGCATTGTCAAAGCTCCGCCTACCGCTCCGTTCAAATCTTTCGTTAGGATTAAGCGTTGGCCATAAATGAATTTTTTAACGAATGATCCCAATGTTTTTTAACCCTTAATTCGCATTAATAGGTAGTAGGTAATAGGTAAGAGGTCTCTCTTTTCTTCTCTCTTCTCTCTTCCAGTTTTCTCTCCTCTCTTCCAGTTTTCTCTCAAACAATGCGGCATTCACACTCATCTGGGCATTCCATTAAGAGCTGTTGGACTGTTTTGTGGAATGTTGGATGAATAAAGTTGGGATTAATTTCATTTAGAGGAACCAAAACAAATTTTCGATCTTCCATTCTTGGATGAGGAATTTCTAGGCTTTCTGTTGAAATGAGTTGTTCGCCAAAGAAAATAATATCTAAATCCAAAGTTCTAGGCCCCCATCTTTCCTGTCTTACTCTTCCTTGTTTTAGCTCGATTTCCAACAAGATGTCCATCAATTCTGGAGCGGATAGCTTGGTTTCTAATTCAATTACTTGATTGATGAAATCATTTTGAGGGATGGGGCCCCAAGCGGCAGTTTGATACAAAGAGGATAATTGGGTAATTTTGCCTACTTTTTTTGTTAAGATTTCCCTCGAATTTTGAAAAATTTCGATCGTATTTCCTAGATTGCCTCCCAAAGATAAATAGGTGATTGTGGACATGTTGTGTTAATTTCGCCTCAAACTTACAAATTTCTTTTTTATGCCAAAGAATTACTACGTAGAGGATTTGAAACCGGGAATGCTTTTGCTCTCTGAACCCTATTTGGAGGATGCATCTTTTCGTCGATCGGTCATTCTTTTATGTGAACATTCTAACTCGCATTCCTTTGGTATCATCATCAATCAAGAGCAGGACAATGTTTTTGAAACAGTGATGGACGAAAAAGTTTTTGAAAACATTCCATTGTATGCAGGCGGACCGGTAGATACCAGCATATTGCAATTTTTGCATCGTCGGCCCGATTTAATTCCGGGGGGATTGGAAATCGCTCCGAATATATTTTGGTCAGGCGATTTTGAAAAAGCCATCGAATCGGTCGTAAATGAGGCCATTACCTTTTCCGACATTAAATTTTTTATTGGTTATTCTGGTTGGGGTGCTGGACAACTAGAAAGAGAAATTAAATCAAACGCATGGTATCTCGAACCCGCCAAATCGAACTATGTGTTTGATGAACCAAGTGATCAATTGTGGAGAAAGATTTTGATGGACAAAGGAGGGAATTATCGGGTCCTTGCCACCTATCCGGAGGATCCGAATTTGAATTGAGGGAAGGGAGGAGAGAGAAGAGAGAAGAGGGAAGAGAGGAGAGAGAAGAGAGAAGAGAGAAAACTTTTACATATTACCTATTACCTTTTGCCTCTTACCTTAATTCACACGGCCGTGCGTCTATACTCAACTGATCTTCGCCCAATTCGTTGCATCTTTTTTCAGATGTGCGACCTGCTCACGGATAACCCAATGATTTTCCATTTCTAAATTGGGA
>JBILRJ010000149.1:0-7500 GCA_044372695.1 Spirosomataceae bacterium | reverse complement strand
ATAACAAGAAAAAAGTCTAAATTATCTCCTAGCCTCAAAATTTTTGAACAAGATCCATTGCGGATTTAATGGCGTATTTTTTACTTGAAAAACGATGGTTATCAGGTACTTATCCTAAATTTAAAATTATTTTACCATCTCATTTTGTTGTTTTTTCAAACAAAGTATAAGCTTATATTTTATTATTTCAACCCTTAATTCGCATTATTAGGTATTAGTTATTAGGTATAGTGTGAATTAAGAGTTGAAATTATTATTAGGGTTGGTTCTAAACGTATGTTTAAACGCGAATTTGAATTCGCTATTCCCCTATTTCTTTGACAGCAATGCAATTTACGGGCTAAATCTTTTTCTGAGGCATTTCTTTTTTTGAAAAAAAAGAAACAAAAAAACTTTTTTATTTAGCTTAATCCAAGACGAATCCGCAAGCGGAACGATTTTCACTCCGCTCTCGGCTATTTTCTTTGACCCTGACGCACATCGCCCATGCGCATTGTCAAAGCTCCGCCTTGCCGCTGCGTTCAAATCTTTCGTTAGGATTAAGCGTTGGCCATAAATAATTTTTTATAGCGAATGACCCTTATATTTTTCAACCCTTAATTCGCATTAATAAAAAGTCGACCGCAAGGGTCGACTCTACTAATACCTAATAAAAATGCCTTATTTTACTTCTGGACTTGGGCGACTGGCATTGTACAATTCATACCAATCTTGGTGGTCTAATTTGATGGAGAAGGAATCAACAATGTTGCGAATTCTTTTTTCTTCTAAAGTCCCTATTAATGGTAAAGCCCCTAATTTCACTAACCAAGCAACGGCTATAGACTCCAAATTTGAATCGTATTTTTCGGCTATTTCAATCAGTTTTTTTCGAACTTTCAAGGCCAATTCATCCGTACCACTTTCAATTCTACCTCCCGCCAATGGCGAAACAGCTAAGGGGCGCATGTATTTTTGTTTGACATAATCCACCACGCCATTGTCCAATGCGGTGGTATTCAATAAATTCAAATCGATGTGATTAGAAACTACCGGGATGTCTAAAAAGGAAACCAACAATTGATGCTGATGAACTGAAAAGTTCGAAACGCCAATGTTCTTTATTTTACCACTGTTTTTCAGCTTTTGCAAGGCCAATGCGGTGGATTCAATGTCAGAAAGGGGATCCAATTGATCGAGCAAGAAAATATCAAGATAATCTGTTTGCAGATTTTTCAAGGAATTTTCGACACTTTTTATGATGTGTGCGGCAGAGGTGTCAATGTGCGGAATTCGAAATTCAGGTCTAGCTGGACTCGGTAAATTTACCCCACATTTGGAAAAGAGAACGACATCACTTCTTTGAAAAGATTTTTTGGCCAAAACCTCGCCAAATAATTTCTCGCAAGTGTATTGTCCATAGCGGTCTGCGTGATCAAAGGTATTTATG
The DNA here is from genome assembly GCA_044372695.1 of Spirosomataceae bacterium. Classification (GTDB taxonomy): domain Bacteria; phylum Bacteroidota; class Bacteroidia; order Cytophagales; family Spirosomataceae; genus Aquirufa. Next base: position 6,071 of record JBILRJ010000149.1, on the reverse strand, counting down.
CCTAATTCTAGGCACAAATGTACGATGTCCTCCATGTTCGCAAGGCTATTGGCAGAGGCATTTTCCCACCTCCAAAAGCCATAGATTGCTGGAGAAACTTTGGGTCCGGCGTCACTGAGGTAAATCTTTTCCATCAATTTTTATTTAGATAAAATAATTTTTGACGCGCTTAAAAGATCCTCCACTAAGTGCGTAGCCAAAGTGGAAGTGTTTGCTGGTGCCAGACGAATGGTTTTCAAGCCCGCTCTTGTACCTGCAGTAACATCTCTTTCATGATCACCAATCATCCAAGATTCATCCATGTTTACCTTGTACTTTGCGGCGGCTTTTTCTATGAGTAAAGAACCTGGTTTGCGAGTTAATGAAGCACTATCAAAATTTTCGTGGTAGGGACAGAAATATAAATCGTCCAAAACACCACCTGAGGCATCTTGGATTGCTTGGTGAATCATGTACACATCTTTGCGTTCATAAATCCCTTTGGCAATCCCACTTTGATTGGTGATGACCACCATCAAATAGCCCGCTTTTTTAAAATTCTGCAAGGCTTCCACCACTCCCTCGGGAATGATGAAATCCTCCATTTTATAAACATAATCCACGCGATCAACGTTTAACACGCCATCACGGTCTAAAAATATGCACTTATTTTGCATATTAGTTAGCTATTCTATCCCAAGGAATTCTGCTCAAAATCAAAACCAAAGCCACTCCATACATTAACCAAGCATTCTTGTGTTTTTGTGCATCTGCAATGGATTTTTTGCTTTTTGAATAGGCCACAGTAACCAAAACAGCTGCAATGATGTTAACGGTAATGTGTTCTACCGCAATAAGTCGCATACCTGGATTTTTCATAGCGGCACCAAAATCGGCAAAAGCAGCTTGAGTGATTGGGCTTAAAAATACATATAGAATCAAGCCAATTAAGACTTGGGTATGTACAGAAATTAAGAAAAATAAACCTGATTTACGATCTGAATCGGTAAATGGACTAGCTGATCTAAAACCATTTACTCCTTTTACAACCGCGATGATTCCAAGAACCAAAACCGCCCAGCGGAGGTAAGAATGCAAAAATAATAGAGTTGAATACATGTTATGTAAGTTTTTGTTTGGGCAAATATACAAATAAGTCGTGAGATGAGGTTAATTCGCATTAATTACTCATTCATCATACATCTTACATCATACTTCTTTACCTTTGTAGATATTATCCAAAATTTATGTCTAATCCATCCAAATTACTTGCTGTCGTTAACGCTCGTTGTCCTCAATGTCACGAAGGCCGATTGTTTAAATTTAAATTTTGGAATCTTTTCAACTTTTCACAAATGCACGAGCATTGTCCGAGTTGTCACGTTCGTTACGAGGTAGAACCCGGGTTTTTCTTTGGTGCGATGTATGTTTCCTATGCATTTACAGTAGGAATCATGTTGGTGGGTGGAATTGTCATTTTCAATTTTTTCAATGATCCTCCTGCCATGGGTTACATCGTACCCATTACTTCCATTTCCTTGGCCATGGTTCCATTTAATTTTAGGATGGCTCGAGTACTTTTTATTCATCTTTTTTCCGGTTTGCATTACCAAAAGGACATTTTAAAAGAGTAAGCTTTTTATGAAAATATTGGATTTGTATATTCTCAAGAAGTTCATCAAAACTTACGTTTTTGCCGTGGTGATCATTGTATTGATTGTCATGGTGATCGACTATACGGAAAAGATTGATGATTTTATTCGAAAAGAAGCACCATTCAATGAAATTATTTTCAGTTATTATTTGAATTTCATCCCCTATTGGGCTAATTACATTTCCCCCTTAATGGTTTTTATTGCCACGGTTTTCTTTACTGCTAACATGGCTGCTAAAACTGAAATCATTGCCATTTTGAGCTCAGGAGTCAGTTTTATGCGTTTAATGCGTCCTTATTTGTTAGGGTCAACATTTATAGCCTTGGGTACATTTGTCATGATTGGTTGGATTGTGCCCAATGCCAACAAAATCCGAGTGCCTTTTGAGCACAAATACATCAACGGAACCTATTATTTCGATAAGCGGGATGTTCACATCAAAATTGGGCCAGACACCTATGCTTACATTGAGTCCTACGACAACAATGCCAACACGGGTTATCGGTTTACCTTGGAAAAAATCAAAGACAATGAAATCCAACGCAAGTTGATGTCCGATCGAATATCGTGGGATACATTGCATAAAAAGTGGCAAATTTTTGATTACCGTTTGCGCATCGTTGAACCGGGAAATACGAAAGTGGAGTTTGGATCTAGGATGGATACGACCTTGAATTTGTTTCCGAGAGATTTTCAAAACAAACACTTGTTGCACGAGACGTTCACATTGCCCGAATTGGATAGACACATCGACTTAGTCAAATCCAGAGGTTCAGATGGTATTGAAGTTTTTTTAATTGAGAAATACTTACGGTTTGCCAATCCATTTTCAGTCATCATATTAACCATCATCGGATTTTTGGTTTCCGCCAGAAAATCCAGAGGCGGTGTAGGATTTCAAATTGCTTTGGGTTTTACCTTGGCGTTTATTTACATCCTCTTTTTTATGATGAGCAAGGGAATTGCCGAAAGCGGAGGGATGCCCCCCATGTTGGCCGTATGGTTGCCTAACATTGTTTTTAGTTGCATAGGAGTGGGTTTGTATTACACCATACCACGATAAAAGATGAAGCAAAAACCCCAACTTTTGGATTATTTCAAAATTCATTTCATTGTCATTTTGTACGCATTTACCGCCATTTTGGGCAATGCGACACATGCCAATGCCTTAACCATTGTCTTTTTCCGATGTGTTATCACTAGTGTAGCATTAGCTGCAATCTTGTATTATTCAAAAGTTTCGTTTCGAGTAGATAAAAAAGTGGCCCTTGTCTGGATATTAAACGGTCTTTTCATTGCATTGCATTGGTTGTTATTTTTTGGTGCTGCCAAAGTTTCTACGGTTGCGATGTGTTTGGCAGGATTGTCTACGCAAACCTTTTGGACCAGTTTGATGGAGCCAATCGCTAAAAAAGAGCAAATTAAATGGATAGAAGTGTTGTTGGGAGCGATTGTCATCATTGCTTTAAGCATCATTTTTTCGGTGGCACAGGCCCAATGGCTGGGATTGTTGTTGGGTATAGGAGCCGGTTTTTTTGGAGCGTTGTTTTCGGTAATCAATGGGAAATATACTCATAGCCACGATCCTAGATTGATTACGGTGTATGAAATGATTTCTGCTGGAATGCTTACTGGAGTAATCTGGTTTTATGGATTAATGAATGGCTGGGAAAGGTATTTACCTGTCCAATGGGATTGGCTTTGGATTGGCATTTTGGCCATTGTTTGCACGGTTTATGCCTATACGGAGACCATCAAACTTTACCGAGTATTTAGCGTCTTTTCGATTAATTTGGTCATTACCTTGGAACCCGTCTATGGGATCATTTTAGCGGTATTTATCTTTGGAAACAAAGAAGTCATGCAACCCGGATTTTATTGGGGAACCGCATTATTGGTCCTCACTGTGATGGCACATCCGTTTTTGGTAAAAAAGCAAAATCCTGATAATTATTTATAAAATAAAGAAAGAAAAATGAACATGCCCTTACGCTTAGTCACGGTCTTATTAGGACTTTTGTTGTTTAGTTCATGTACCAAAGAACCTGATTTAGCCGGTTTTGATGCCGAGGCATTTAAACAGGATAAAGGTGGGTGTATGGGTACAAGGGCCAAGCAAATAGAGTGGTTAAAAACGCATAAAGAAAACCTGAAAGCCGTGAGTTCCAACCGTTTGGAGGAGTTGATAGGAAGGCCAGACATTCAACAATTGGCCGACAGAAATCAAGAATATTACATCTATTTTTTAGAAACAGGTCCACATTGTGAAAAATTGACAAAGCCTTCGAATTCCCCGAGCATTGCTTTCCGTTTTTCAGCCATTGGTTTAGCTACGGAAGTGACTTTTCAGTTGGGTGTGCCACTTTAAATCAGGTCTATATCAATTATACATTCCTTAGCCTCTTTGCCGCTTCCAATAATACCTCATCAGTCTTTGCAAAACAGAAGCGCAAAATTCGGTCTTTGGGAGCTTGTTCATAAAAAACTGAGATAGGAATAGAAGCTACCCCAATTTCTTTGGTCAATCTTTCCGCTAAATCGGCATCTTTTTCCGCACTGATTTCAGAGTAATCCATGCATTGAAAAAAACTTCCTTGACTAGGTAAGAGTTTCCATCGGCTACCCTGCAAGGCATTGGAAAATAGATCTCTTTTCTTTTGGTAAAATTGAGATAAATCCAAATAGTAATTGGGTTTTTTGAGGACATCCGCTAAGACAAATTGCAAGGGAGTAGCACTGGAAAAAGTCACCCATTGGTGTAATTTTCGGAATTCCGCGGTTAAATATGGGGGTGCCAAACAATAGCCCATTTTCCAGCCTGTGATGTGATACGTTTTGCCAAATGATCCGCAAATGAAGCTTCTTTTTCGCAATTCTGGATTCAAAATGACGGAGGCATGTTGTTTTCCATCGAAAACAATGTGTTCATATACTTCATCAGACACCAAAAGGATCTCTGTCCCTTTTAGCAATTCGGCCAAGGCGCTTAAATCTTCCATTTCCCAAATTGCACCCGTCGGGTTATGGGGAGTATTGACCATGATGGCCCTCGTTTTGGAATTGATGTGTTGTTTTAATAGGTCGAAATCAATTCGAAAGCCATTAGACAATTCCAATGGAATGCGAATGGGAATGCCGCCGGCCAAACGCACGATGGGATCATAGGCATCATAAGATGGGTCAAACATGATGACCTCATCTCCTGGATGTACACAACAGTGGATGGCGGCAAATAAGGCCTCTGTGGCACCCGAAACTACGGTAATTTCCGTGTTGGGATCTAGTTGAACATCATAGAAGGCCTTTGTTTTTGCTGCAATACTATTCCTTAACTCAGGAATGCCAGCCATGGGAGCGTATTGATTGTGTCCTTTAGAATAAAACTGCAATAATTCTTGAATTTCAGGATCACAGTCGAAGCCAGGAAATCCTTGTGAAAGATTTAAGGCTCCATATTCCAATGCCATTTGCGACATTTTAGTGAAAATGGTGGTGGGAATGTTCGGTTGTTTGGAAGGGAAATGGATCATTACTTGCTTTTACTCAGCGAATTTAGGTTTATTAATCTTTGTTCAAGTAAATTTGTGAAAAAAAATTTATATGCTGGGTTTAAAGCTTCCTACCGATCCACGTTGGGTCAATATTGTTGAATCCAATATTGAAGAAATATTGACTGATCATGCGTGGTGTGAGCAAAAAGCTGCGACCAACGCCATTTCCATCATTACGTTAAATTCTGAAAAAAGCGAGTTAGTTTCTGCCATGATCAGCTTGGCAAAAGAAGAATTGGAACATTTTGAACAAGTGGTTAATCTGATTCAAAAAAGAGGATTGTTTTTTGGCCGAGAACGAAAAGATAGCTACGTGAATGAGTTGTTTAAATTCGCCCAAAGAGGGGGTAGTAGAAACCAATCATTGGTAGACCGTTTATTATTTTCAGCCATGATTGAAGCGCGAAGTTGTGAACGATTCAAGCTTCTTTCAGAGAAAATTAGTGACCCCGAGTTGGCAAAATTCTATCGTGATTTGATGATCAGTGAAGCCGGTCATTACGTAACTTTTCTGAATTTCGCCCGGCAATATGCCGAAAACATCGATGTAGAAGTTCGCTGGCAAGAATGGTTGGCGCATGAAGCTCAGGTGATTCAAAATTACGGAAAAGAAGAAACGATACATGGGTAGGGATTAGGGATTAGTTATTAATTCGAATTAAGGGTTGAAATAATAAAATATAAGCTTATACTTTGTTAAAAAAACAACAAAATGAGATGAGAAAGTAGCGTTAAATTTAGGATAAATACCTGATAAAAAAGGTTCTAAAACATTAAAATACACTAATAAATACCCCAGATTAACGGATCATGTTCAAATTTTTGAAGCTAGGAAATAGTCTAGACTTTTGTCTTATTATTTCTATCATCTTTCTTTCTCTCCACG
>JBILRJ010000148.1:0-7555 GCA_044372695.1 Spirosomataceae bacterium | reverse complement strand
GCCTGCCAAATGTCCGTCGCCCAGCGTGCCCCAATAATGGGCACCGCACACAGAGCAAAGAAAAACATCGAGTATTTTCTAGCCTTGTAAACCGGCCAGCCTTTTTTAATGAAATACCCCGAAATATAGCCTCCGCCAATACTCCCAATCGAAGTGCAGGTAAACAAAATAGCCAAATGCAAACTCGGCTTTTTTAAATCTAAAGCAAAGGTTGTCGAGAAATAAGACGGCAACCAAAACAAGAAAAACCACCAGATAGGATCGGTGAAAAACTTGCCTACGATGAAGACCCAAGTTTGGCGATACCCGAAAAGCTTGCTCCAAGCGATGGGTGCCACTTCCGTCGTTTCCTCATTTTCATTTTGAATATGCGCTAATTCTTCTGTGGTAACCGATCTGTGTTTCGAAGGAATCTCATAAAACGCCCACCAGAAAATTAACCATATAAATCCGATCGCACCAGTAATAATGAAGGCTTCCTGCCAACCGTATGCTCCTAAAATCCAAGGCACCATGATGGGTGCAACCATCGCACCGATGTTTGCACCAGAGTTAAAAATACCCGTCGCTAATGCGCGTTCTCTTTTGGGAAACCACTCCGCAACCGTCTTAATCGCTGCCGGAAAATTCCCTGCCTCACCGGCTCCTAAAGCGGCGCGTGCCGCGCCGAATCCGAACGAAGTTTTCGCTAAGGCATGCGCCATAGCCGCTAAAGACCAGATAACGATGGAAATGGCGTAACCCATTTTGGAGCCAATCTTATCGATCACCTTCCCAAAAGCCAACAATCCAATCGCATAGGACGCCGTGAAACACATCACGATGAAACTATAATCGGTCTCCGACCAGTTCAATTCCTTCTCCAGCGTGGGCTTCAACAAGCCGATCACCTGACGATCTAAATAGTTAATCGTGGTTGCAAAAAACAAGAGGGCGACCACCACCCAACGGTAATTTCCTTTCATTAGAATCCAATTGAATTCCCGCCGTCAACCGGGATTGAGACGCCTGTTACGTAATTTGATGCATCTGAAGCTAAATAAACCGCTGCCCAACCGATGTCTTCCGGTTTCCCAAAATGCCCCATGGGCGTCCGATCCATCGCCTTGTGTTTCCGATCCGGATCTGAATTCATTGCCGTCCGACTCATCGCCGTTTCTATAAATCCTGGCGCAATCGCATTCACACGAACGCCTTTGCCAGACCATTCAGATGCAAGCACTCTGACTAAACCATAAATACCTGTTTTCGAAGACGCGTAAGCTGCCACGCGATCAATGCCATAATAGGCCGCCATCGACGAGATCATGATGATGGATCCTTTCCCATTTTCTAACATGTGCTTGCCCACTTCGCGTGTTAAGGCGAAAACCGCATTCAAGTTCACATTTATAATGTTCCCAAAATCCGTGTCTGAAACTTCGACTGCTGGACGCTTCATGTTGATGCCCGCATTGTTAACGAGAATGTCGATGTTGCCATGCTTTGCCGTAATTTCGGCTACAAAGCTTTCCGTTTTAGACAAGTCAGAAACGTCATTCACCGCAAAATGGGCCCTAGCTCCCAAATTTGCGATCGCCTCTTTTAACACATCTACGCGGCGACCCGTGATGATGACCGTGGCTCCGGATGCTAAAAAGCATTTGGCGATATCGAAACCGATTCCGGTTCCTCCGCCTGTGATGAGCGCCACGCGCCCCTGTAATGAAAACGGTTGTTGCATCTTATTTTTTTATTGTAAAGTGGTGCGAATAGCTAATTCAAGTCCGCGGATTTCAGCTAATCCGCGCAATCGTCCAATTGCCGAATAGCCTGGGTAGGTTTTCTTTTTCAAATCATCTAACATTTGATGTCCATGGTCCGGGCGCATCGGAATCTCAACGCCCCCACGTCTTTTTTCTTCTTCCACAACTGCTTTCACTACTTCGAACATATTCACATCTCCTGTTAAATGCGGCGCTTCGTGGAAAATCAATGGATCATTTTGTTCCCGGAACGTGCTACGCAAGTGTAGGAAATGAATGCGGTCCGCAAAACGGCGAATCATGCGTGGTAAATCATTATCCGCTCGAACGCCTAGCGATCCTGTGCAAAATGTAATTCCGTTCGCGCGTTCAGGCGAAGCATCCATTAATAAAGCTAAATCCGCTTCCGTGCTCACCACGCGTGGCAAGCCTAATAAAGGAAAAGGAGGATCATCTGGGTGGATGCATAAATTGATGCCTAATTCCTGTGCCAAAGGCGCAATTGCGCGAATAAAATAATGCAAATTCTCCCGCAATTGATCCGCAGAAATATCACGGTATTCGTCTAATAAACTTTGAAAATTCTCCAAATGAAAGGCTTCCTCTGAACCCGGAAGTCCTAAAAGGGCTGTATTTTTCAACTCCGCTTTTTCTTCGTCGGTCATGGTTGCAAAACGCTCCGCAGCTGCATTCTGCACCGCCGGCGTGTAATCCGCAGCAGCCCCAGGGCGCTGTAAAATATGCATATCAAACACCGCGAAATCCGTCCAAACAAAACGCAAAGCCAGCGCCCCATCTGGCATCTCGAAATTCAATTTTGTTCGCGACCAATCTAAGACCGGCATGAAATTATAGCAGACCGTTTTGATACCGCAAGCAGCCAGATTTCGTAAAGAGATTTTATAATTTTCGATCAATTGTCCTCGCGACGGCAAGGCCTTCTTTATGCCCTCATGAACCGGTAGCGATTCGACTACCGACCAATGCAGCGGTGTCCAATCCGAATTGCCCGCTTCTATGATGGATATGCGCTCTTGAATCGCTTCGATAGGCCAAACTTCCCCCACCGAGATTTGGTGCAGTGCGGATACTACTCCTGTACAACCGGCCTGACGAATATCCATCAAGGAAACCGGGTCGTTAGGTCCGAACCAACGCATCGTGTGAATCATGTAAATTAAATTTGTTTATAGGCTTAATAATAAAGCGCAAATTACATAAAATTCGCAGAATTTACAACGGAAATGGGGGCTAAGTAGCAGAAACGTTTCGTATACAGAATCAAATATTTAGGTATATTTTGTTGCTTTTTTAGATAAATGAATAACATATAAATTTTAACAACCCACCTTTGACCCACGAGCGCTCATCAAGATGTAGCTGATAACATTTCATCGATAAATTGAATAATAATAACATCCCATCATTTCGACTCATTGAAGTCAAAACTTGCTCATTTGAACAACCAATAGTGAATTAAATCAGGTTTCTATTTTCAATATCTGCTATTAATTTATTCCAAAGTGTGTCCTTGAATTTTCTTGAAAAGAAGCCGGTATGTCCAATTTTTTTTACTCCATGTTGTTCAGGACTTATTTTCTCAATCTCAATTTTTGCGTTTTTGTAGTATTTCAATATTTTATTTGCGGTTATTTCATTGGCAATTGGATCGTCTGTAATTTGGATAGACTTTAGTGGAATTCTTAATTTGTCAAAGTATAAACTTGTATTCGATTTTTGGAAATGGTCCGCAAAGTAATTTGGATTGATGCACCATTCACGCCATTGTAAAGCAACACCCTTCGGCAAATTTTCTCCTTGCCTTATTTTTTTTGCATTTGCGTAGCCATAAATAGCCACGATAATCGGAATCAATAAGAACCACAATGGTGGCATAAGCCATTTAAATGGACTGCTCATATCTTTCCAATATCCCGTTGAGGAGGCGATAAGAATAAGTGTGTCTATTTTATGATAATTATCCATTAGACCCACAAGTTGCCCACCCATGCTATGTCCAATAATAATTTTTCGTTCAGAGGGAAATTCATGGTTAATCCAATCAAATATGCTTGTCATATCTAAAATACCCCAATCTTCCAGATTTGCTTGAAATCCCTTCAAACTTTCAGGTTTGGAATTCCCTATGCCACGATAGTCATAGGTAAGGGTTACATAACCACACTCCGTCAGGTAGTTTGCTAAATTAAAATATAGATTTTGAGGAATTCCGGTGCCACAATTGATTTGAATAACTCCCTTGATTTCAGTTAATGGTCTTCGGATAGTTGCCGAAAGTTTATAGCCGTCTCTCGCTTGAATTAAGATATTCTGTTGCATTCTCGCTCTTTTTCAATTTGCTGTAACAAAAAATCTTGTCCAAATGTGAGTTTCTTGGCTAATGCACTGTTCGGTTCAATCACTCTCCAAAAAGGTGTGATTTCATCAAAACACTTCCCTTGTTGCAACTTTTCATAATTTGCTTCTGCCACAATTCGCAAAAAAATTCCTGTAGTTACAGGACAAGTGTAATCAGCATTATGCTCTATAGCAAGGTCCTTCCGTAATGTTTTTACGTCTATCCGCTTTCCAACACCAATTTCTTGAATATAATTATCTATTAGTTTTGGTGTAGCGATAAACATATTGCTACCTGATGGAATATCAGCAAAGTCAATATCAATTCGTTTAATTTTTGGCTCTTTATGTTCATTCAATTTATCAAGCCAACTCTTTTTGATTGCCATTTGATTTTATTGCATTTCAAAAATATAAAAAAACTGAAAAAAGATGCAAAACCCTAACTCAAGATAGACAAAGAAAAAGCCATCCGTCAGCTGAGGGGTGCCTTTCGTGTTTGTTACCTTACTAGGTGAAATGTTGCAACCATTTTCATTAGTTAAGCTTGGGAGTATAAGGAAATTAATAACGAGAAGTTTTGTGATGGAATGTCTCCCAACTATGCCAAAACTCTTGATAAGCTTTTATCTTTTTGAGCGATATTTGTGAGGAAACATCCATCCCTTTTAAGTCAAAATGCTGATTACCATTGACCAATGAATCACTTTTAAACGTGAATTTCATTTGATTGGTAGGGCGTTCAAATGCAAAAAAGCTTCGATTATCACTCGCTAATACTACTACTAAAGGTTTATTTGCCAATTGGAAATTGATAATCCTTTCTCTCTTTAAGCGATTCCAGTCAATAGCGATACTTTCTTTCCCAATTTCAATTCCAATGACCCAAGATTTCCTTTTCCATGAAAGAGAGTCTGTCCCAGTCAATTCTTTTTTAGATTTACCAGATTCGTATTTCGCTGTACTATCGTATTCTTCCATAAACTTTATATCAGGTTGCATAATTCTTGCATGAGGATAAAGTTTCAACCATGTAGCTAATGAAGTTTGTAAAGACTCTAATTCAGGTAAATGTGTGCCCTTTAATTGTCCGGTTATTGCCTCACCATTTGCTTGACGCCACCAAGATTTAGTCGATTCATCTTCAAACATCGCATTAAAATGATCCATGCCAACTAACCTAAATTTTTCATACTTTCCCTTGATCATTGGTTCAAACACGCGTCCTGTTCGACAAACAGTGCAGTAAGTTACCATAATGGGTTTTCCCCCCAAAGTGTCACGTACTTGATGATGGTAGCCTATTAGTGAAATTGGGTAGGCTTTTGATTCACCGTTGATATTTACGCCCAATACAAGTCTGTCTAGTGGGACTTTATTTTGTTTTGCCTCGACCATTTGAAGGGTTGAGGGCTGGTAAAACATGGCATCTGCAGCCATTTGAAAATTGAACGCATAGCTAATCCCGACTACAAAAAACAATGCCAAAATCGTAAACCATTTTTGAGAGCGATACGCTTGGATAAAACCCAAAAGCACAAAAAAGCCAAATGCAACTCTGAAAACCCAACGGTAGTTATATAAAAAATAGGCTGTATCAATGCTTCTAATTCGTTGTGAACCGGGCATTGGCATAATGAAATAGACATTGAGAATTTCAAAGATCATGAGTCCAACAATACCAAGATAGAATAGTTTTTTCATGTTAGAAGATTTTTAATTTGAAAAGCCCATTTCTTCGACATTTTTCTTGACTCTATCTTTATAAATTCGGCCCTTTATAAGAAATTGAACACCCTTATCCATAAAACGTAGAAATGCTTTATGCAAAAGTATTACCTTTTTATCATTTGTGATTCCTTACTAGCAAGAATGTTGCAGCCATTTTCTTTAATAAACTTACCATAATCAAGAAATCAAAGGGCTGATTTTTGCGATAGTATTATTTTCCAAACGCTGTAAGAATGAAATGCTGCAATAAAAATATTACTTATAATGACCGGATTGGCCATGGTTCCCACCATAATTGGGCTTAAGAGTTTGTATATTATTTGAACAGATAAAAGCGCCAAAACCATCTTAGAGTCAAATTTGAATAAAAGCACTGCAGAGAAAATAAGGATGGCTAAATAGATAGAAAGTAAAATGCCTCGAGCAGGCGTTTCAATGCCATACGAATCTAAAGCCCAATTGGCTTTTAGAAGAATTCCTGAGCAAACAGGAATTAGAACAAGGATATTTAGTATTAAAGATATTTTGGGAAATAACATTGAATTCATTTGTTATAAATTGAAGTTGAAGGAAGTAAATCAAATGACAAATATCAAAAACCAATAATATGCCTGGAAGCTTACTTCCCCTTTTCTTAACTTCTTTTCCCTCTTAAAGGAAGAAACACGTTAAATGAAATATTGGACACTTTTCTATCTATCGTTTTAAACATTGAATTCAATCCCCATTCATATCTAATTCCAAACACAACTTCTTTATAGGTATTTGTTCTAAAATCAAAGAACAAGGAAGAATAATTAGATGTTTCATCTTTTACGTCTTTGGTGCTATTTGAGGTTTTAAGTTTAGTGCTAAACAAGTAATTTTGGACAAGGCCTGCACTTAAATTCATATGCTTGCCAAGTTCAAACATTGGGCCAAGATAGATGGCTAAATTTCCTGTTGTAAATTCTCCGCTTCGGCCTGGCATTAATGCCAAATCTCCATAATTACGACTTGAGCCATCCATCTCGGTATAAATTGAGACGCTTTTGGATATTTTTCTGCTAAAATAAAAACCGCCTCCTACATCAACTTTGTTAAAGTCATCATCGAAACCAAAAATATTTGTAGACAATACAACACCAAATTTATTTTTTGATGGCTCCACATCTTGGGCAAGTAATGACCCTATTGATGTAGTAAATAGAATGAGAAATAAAACTGAATTCTTCATCTTATGATTTTTTTGTAAAATTATAACCTACCAGATTTAAAAAAAATTAGATTTATTAATCAAGTAAATAAGATAATTTAATGACTTACTTGCCACTCCAAGCGTCCATTATACCTGATTTAATATCCGTATAACTTGTTAACAGATAAATGACTAAAATGATAATGAAAATTGTCTTCCAGTGTGTTTTTACTAATGCTTTAAAGTCGTTTAAGAACTGATTCATATCTGTGATTTTAAGGGTTACATTAAATTCATAGGGTTTGGTTTCGGATGTTTTTATGAATTCAGACAAGTCGGATTTTAATACCTCGCCAATAACCTTTAAAGAATAAAGACTTGGTTTCACCTCATTATTCTCGATTCTTTGAATCGTTCTTAGCGTTAAACCTGTCTGTTCTGAAAGTTCTTTTTGAGAGATATTCAAACTTGTTCTAATCTCTTTTAATCTTTCACCAAATTCCATGTGCAAATATGATAGGTGTAAATGAATAAATTATTGACA
>JBILRJ010000147.1:0-7560 GCA_044372695.1 Spirosomataceae bacterium | reverse complement strand
AGCAAGTAACCAAACGCAAGCGTAAAGACGGCAGCGAAGAAACGATTTATACCACAACAGAGGTAGTAAAAAAGAAGAAAGAGATTAAGTAGGGTCAACCCTTGCGGTTGACCTCACAAATGCGGTTTACCCAAACCCTTGCGGTTGACCTCACAAATGCGGTTTACCCAAACCCTTGCGGTTGACCTCACAAATGCGGTTTACCCAAACCCTTGCGGTTGACCTCACCAATTCGGTTTACCCAAACCCTTGCGGTTGACCTCACAAATGCGGTTGACCCAAACCCTTGCGGTTGGATAAACATGCATACAACAAATAAAGGTTGGTAGTACCGTGTGTCAATCCATACGGTTCACCTTTGCATTAACTTAAACAATGAATGCCAAGGCCTATAAATAGTAATAGTGCCAATACATAAATGGGAAAGGTAAACAGCAATACGGCAAATAAAACAGAATCATAAAATACCGTTCCTTGCGTTTTTTGGGCCACAAAATGACGAACCCTTTGATAATAGGGTAAAACGAAAAAATCCCATGGACCTTTATTTCTTACTTCGTGTTTTTGGGGGACATCCAAATTTCGTTCCATGATTTCCTTGACTTTATGGTTAAAATCCAATCGATCTTTGGAAGTTTCCATGATAGACCCTTGATCCATTCTTTCAATTTGAATGTTGACTATTTTACCAAATTCCGTAAAGCTACTGTAGCCTAAGCTTGCTACATGAATGATTGGGAAAGTGCCTATTTGATGCGCGCCTTCTAAAATTCGAGTAGCACCTTTTTTAAATGGTTGAATTTCATGATGATTCAAACAAATCCCTTCAATAAAAATCAATACCGCACCTCCTGCTTGTAGAATTTCTACCGCTTCCTGAAATGTGGAACTGTTTTTATGCAAATGTTCTTTCCCCTCTCGAATGCGATGGATGGGAATCATTCCAATTTTTCGCAACAAATAGCCAAATAGTGGGTTTTCAAACACATCTCCACGTGCTAAAAAGTGCATTTTCCGTTGATAATAAGCCCCTAAAATGATGGCATCTAAAAACGAGTTCGGGTGATTGGCCAATAAAAGGATTGGGCCTTTTTCTGAGAGAGCCATCCTATTTTTTAGGTGAATTTTCGGGCAAAACACGGACAAGCCTAGACGAACAAAGCGTTTTAAGAAAAAGACTAACATAATTAAAACAAATCAGAATAAATACTTGGCAAAATAGAGATAAAGCCTTATTTATGAAAATAAAACCCCGATTTTATCGTTTATTTTTATTCCAGAATTGGGATTTAAAAATATTTTTCCTAGTTTTGCAGTCCCGATTCTATCGGGCCAATGAGGTGGATTAGCTCAGTTGGTAGAGCATCGGACTGAAAATCCGTGTGTCCCCGGTTCGAGTCCGGGATCTACCACCACATTGAAGTGCATAAAACCTTGTCAAAAACGGCAAGGTTTTTTTGTGTTAAACCTGTGTACCCATGAAAAACTTTTCTTTATTGACCATTCTGGCAATTTTGTTTTTGATTAGCGCTTGTCAAACGGATTCTCCCAAAGAATTTAGACCTACTTTTCGCCTCATCGAAGTCGACAAAATTCTTTTTAACTCATTTGTGGATTGCAACATGGCCACCGCTTGGATAGGAGATACCCTCCGCATTTTTCCGGGTAAATATGGCGAAGACCCACTTTGGGGGAATGCCAAACACTTAAAATATTCAGATGGTTTAAATTCCATCGATGTTTTTAGCAACAAGAAAAGAGAATTTCATGATCCTATTTTGCCCTTGAATGTCAAACCGGAAGAAGAAGGTCTTCATGGAGCGATCTGGTTTGAAACTATGTACCAAGATCCTAAGGATACCACGGGAAAAACGCTATTTGGTGTTTATCACAATGAAAATTATCCCGAAACATTTCCTTACCGTCCGAAAACAGGAAAAGGCTATAAAAATTCAAAACTTTGGCCAAGAGGTCTTACTGGAAAAGATAGTCCAGCTGGAGTTCCTCGCATCGGTATCATGAAGTCTAAAGACGGAGGGAAATCCTGGGAAAATAAAGGTATTTTCATCGAGGATCTGAATGAACGAATGACTTTGAAGCCTCACAGCATTTCGCAAGCCTTCGCAGGGGGGGTTGGTGATCCTTCTGCCGTTGCAAATGGAGATTATCTTTACCTATTTTACAGTGAATACGGCTATCCGGGCATCTACCAAGCAAATACTTTTGACCCTTTCAAAGAAAAAAGTGGTCAATGCATTAGCGTAGCCCGAATTGCCTTGAAAGATTTGGAGCATCCCCAAGGAAAAGCCAAAAGATGGGATGGAACTGGTTTTAACGCGCCCTTCGATGGCATAGGTTCTCCTATCAAGTCCTTGCAAATAGCTAAAAGGGACGGCGGGGGACCTGTTACTTCTCCAAAGGCAGGATTTTATTGGGGCCCTTCGGTGAGTTGGAATGAATACCTCAATTGTTGGGTCATGTTAATGGCTAAGTCAGAATCAATATCTTGGAGAGGTAGCCGTGTGTTCATTTCTTTTAATCCCAATAAAAACCTCGATCTAGGAAATAATTCGCAAGCATGGACCAAACCTCGAATTTTGTTTGAAAAACCGGCTCATACGCTTTGGTATCCTTCGCTTCAGCCTTTAGATGACCAAGAGTCCATCCAGAAAAAATACTCTTCTGTGAGGCTAGGTAAACGAGCTAGATTTTTTGTGAAACGAATGAATCCAACGCACGATTCTTATGCGTCTGATTTCATCATCGAGTTTGAGAAGGCCCCCTAAAGCATCTACAAACCCAAATTAATTTGATAATATCCAAAATGGCTTGCTTCAAAATAAAAAACGATGCGCCTTTTGATACACCAGAGGTTCTGGATTTGTATTGACTAGGATATTCCAAGGGTTTATTACCAAGGTAAATCAGTTTGGAACAGATTTCAGATTCAATTAATGAACTTGTAATTCGTAAATCCAATTGATGCAAAGCCTTCCTTTGATAGATTTTGGTCCAATTCACATCTTTGCAAGAAATTCTTAGCAAATAAAAATTTAACATTTTATTGATGAAAGAGAATAAATTCCTTTGTGTATTATAGACAAGATTCTCCTTTCTGTAAAAAGCTACAAATTCATTTTCATTGACGAAACCTACCTGAAAATATTCATTCAGATCAAATTGTCCATCTGCAGGAATATTTGCAATCAATTCGTATTTTCCATTCAAATAAATATCCCTCAAAGTAAAACCAATCCCTAAATTGACACCGTGCTCGATCAAGCGAAGATCTATATTTGGATGATTTTTTTGAAAATCTTTGATCAGAGGAACGCTTTGATCCTTGCTTCCATCATCTACAACTAAAATTTCAAATTCGGCACATAAGTCGGGGGCAATTGACAAGATGTTATGTAAAACGTTTTCAATATTGCCCTCCTCGTTGTAGCACATTACCCCGAATGTCCAATTTTGCCTAGCACTTGTTCCCTTAGTATTCATTGAGTGCCTGAATGATGGTGTTAATTTCCCCTTCCTCCAATTCAGCATACATGGGTATGGTAACCGCATGATTGGCCAAATATTCGGAATTTGGCAAATCCCCAACTTGGTAATTTAGGTAAGAATAAGCCTTTTGTAAATGACAAGGGACAGGGTAATGAAAGGCAGGATTAATACCAAAGCTTTTGAGATGCTGTACCAAGGCTTCTTTGTCTTCCACAGTGACCACCATTAAATGATGTACACTATCTGCCCAATCGGGTTGTTCTTGGAAAGTGATTTTTGAATTATGAATTTCCGTTTTATATCTATGGGCAATCGCTTTTCTTGCGGCATTCCAAGAGTCTAAATACTTTAACTTAATCGACAAAGACGCTCCTTCTAAACCGCCCATGCGATAATTATAGCCTATTTCATCGTGGAAATAACGCACTTTGGAACCATGATTTCTCAATGATTTTAATTTTTCATAATACCTTTCTTCTTGACAGGTAATTCCGCCACCTTCGCCACAAGCACCTAAATTCTTCCCGGGATAAAAACTAAAACAGGCTATGTCGCCCCATGATCCAACCCGCTTATTTTGATAATAGGCCCCATGGGCTTGCGCCGCATCTTCAATCAAATACAAATGGTGTTTGTCGCAAATACTTCTTAATGCCCCTAAATCACAGGTTTGGCCATATAAATGAACACCAATAATGGCTTTGGTTTTTGGAGTGATTGCGGCTTCTATTTGACTGACATCAATGTTCCAAGTTGCATCGCAATCCACAAATACCGGTGTTGCACCCGCATGTGATATTCCCCAAGCAGAAGCGATAAAGGTATTAGCTGCTACAATTACTTCATCTCCAGCGCCAATGCCTAAGGCCAAATGGGCCAAATGCAATGCCGTCGTTCCATTGGACACTCCAACACAATACTTGGAATCCGAATAAGCAGCGAATGAATTTTCAAATTGCTCCACAAATTCACCACCTGCAAAGGCCGATTTCTCATAAACCTTTTCAAAGGCTTCAAAAATCTCAACTTTTACTTGTTGTAATTGCTTTTTTAAATCTAATGTTTGAATCATTTGAATAACTATTTAGCTGGATTTCCTTTAACGGTCGCTCCGGCAGGAACATCTTTTGTCACAACAGCTCCTGCACCAATGATGGCATCATCACCGATGTGAACGGGTAAAATGGTCGCGTTTGAGCCAATTCTCACTCGGTTTCCAATCACCGTGGAACGCTCTTGCCAATTCTCTCTAGCCTCTGTGAACAAATCGTTGGTAAACATAACTCCGTGGGCAATGAAACAATCGTCTCCAATATCCACCGAAGAACAAACAAAGGAGTGCGAAGAAATTCTCGTTCTTTCACCAATCGTCACCTTATTTTGAATTTCCACAAAAGGACCGATAAAGGCATTCGCCTTGATTTCACAACCATATAAATTGGTAAAATCAGAGATTTTAGCCGTAGGGTCAATCACACAATTAGTTTCTTTTCGCAACATAAAATTTAGATGTAAATTTCTTTCCCTTTTTGTTTAATGGATTTTTCAGCGGCCTCCAAAACCCGTACCACATGCAAACCTATTGAGGCACTAGACAAAGGAGTTTTTCGGGAAACGATACTTTCTACAAAATCCATAGCCACTTGTTGCAAAGCCTCGTGGGTAGATAATTTAGGAATCAAAATATCTCCATAGCGGTAATCAATCAACAATTTATCCCGGTCCGCATCTGATTTAACACCTACGCCCGTATCAAATACTCGAACCTTCTCAGTTGGTTCAATGTCATTGTATAAAATCATTTTTTGATCTCCTGAAATGAGGGTTTGCCTGATTTTTACCGGTGAGGACCATGAACAATTGAAATGCGCAATGAAATTGCTGGCATAGTTAATCGTCATGTAGGCGATGTTTTCAATGCCATTTTTTAAATGGGATATTCCAGTGGCATTCACACTAACCGGTTTTTCTTCCTTCAAATAACTAAGAATGGAAATATCATGCGGCGCTAAATCCCAAAGTACATTGACATCGTTTTGAAAGATTCCTAAATTGATCCGAGTAGAATCAAAGTATTGAAGTTCTCCTATATCCCCCGAATCAACAATTTCTTTGATCTTTTGAACAGCACCTGTGTATAGAAATGTATGATCTACCATGAGTGTCAAGCTCTTGGCCTCTGCTATTTGAATCAATTCTTCGCATTCCGCCACTGATGTGGCCATGGGTTTTTCTAACAGTACGTGTTTTCCTGAAAGAAGCGCCTGCTTTGCCAATGTATAATGTGTAGAAACAGGCGTGGCAATTACCACGGCATCTAAGCTTTCATCTTGCAGCATTTCTTCAGCCGAAAGCAGAATTTGTACATTTGGATGATTGCGCCTTATTTGTGAATGCCTCGCCGAATTGGCTTCCGCAACGTATTTAACTTCAATAGTCACAATTCCTGAAAAGTTTCGGACCAAATTTGGTCCCCAATAACCATAACCAATGATACCTATTGAAAGCATATTTTAAAGACGATTTAATCGTAAAATTAATGATTTTCCACTTAGATTTTTACTTTTCTAATTTTCTTTCTAAATTCCATATCGTTTTTAATCTAAACCTATGAACCTAACAAGAAGAGCATTGTTAAAGTCTTCCGGAGTTTTCGCTGGAGCCTCTGTTATAAAGCCTGAGGCCAATCTTACCCATAAAACCGCAAAAAATACGATAAGTCTTTGCCTGAATTTAAGCACCATCATGGGCCAAAATTTGGGTTTCATCAAAGAGTTACAAATTGCCCAACAAGCCGGTTTTTCTTCTGTCGAAATATGGGTGCCCACCCTCGAGAAATACCTTCAGTCTGGCGGAAGTATTTCAGAAGCTAAAAAAATCATTTCTGACTTAGGTCTTCGCATTGAAAATACCATCGGTTTTGCTCCTTGGATCGTAGATGATCAAGCTGTTCGTGGAAAAGGCTTAGAACAATTGAAAAAAGAAATGGCTTGGGTTCGTGAATTGGGTTGCCTTCGTACCGCCGCACCACCCATGGGAGCAACTCAGCAAGCCGATTTGAATCTCAAAGCCGCCGCAGATCGGTATGCTAAGATTTTGGAACTGGGGAAACAAATGGAAGTCGTTCCACAATTGGAGATGTGGGGACACTCAAAATGCCTAAACCGTGTAGCGGATTTGCTTTTTGTTGCTGCCGAGGCCGGTCACCCTGATGCCAAATTATTGTTGGATGTTTTTCACATCTACAAGGGAGAAAGTAGCCTCGATAGCCTCCATTTGGTTGGAGAAAATTCCATCGAAATTTTTCATGTGAATGATTACTCTGCTCAACTCAAACCAGCAAGCATCAAAGATGCTGACCGAATTTATGTGGGAGATGGAGATGCTCCTATTGTAAAAATTATTCACAGCTTAAACTCAGGAAAGAAACCTTTGGTTATTTCTCTGGAACTTTTTAACAAAGAATTGTATGCCAAAGATGCTTTGCTCGTAGCAAAGGAAGGCTATGCAAAAATGAAAAAGTTGAAAAATCAGTTGGAAGCTGGGAGTAGTTACTAGGTATTAGTTATTAATGCGAATTAAGGGTTAAAAAACATTGGGATCATTTGTTATAAATATTTCAATTATGGCCAAAGCTTAATCCTAACGAAAGATTTGAACGAAGCGGCAAGGCGGAGCTTTGACAATGCGCATTGGGGATGTGCGATAGGGTCAAAGAAAATAGCCGAGAGCGAGAGTGAAAATCGCTCCGCTTGCGGATTCGTCTTGGATTAAGCTATAGAAAAAAGTTTTTTTGTTTCTTTTTTTTCAAAAAAAGAAATGCCATAGAAAAAGAATTAGCCCATAAATTGCATTTTTAGAAAATAAATAGGGAATTAGTAAATTTAAATTCGCTTTTAAACATACGTTTAGAACTGACCCTAACGATAATTTCAACTCTTAATTCGCATTATTAATTATTAGTTATTAGTGTTTAGTTATTAATGCGAATTAAGGGTTAAAAAACATTGGGATCATTTGTTATAAATATTTCATTTATGGCCAAAGCTTAAT
>JBILRJ010000146.1:0-7569 GCA_044372695.1 Spirosomataceae bacterium | reverse complement strand
GCTTCTTGTACAGGAACAACTATACACCCAGGTGATATTATCGACTTATGGATTGTTGGGGGCGAGGATAATCAATAAAATTATTAAACAATGGATATTACAGTTGAAGAATTAAAGGATAGAATTGAGAAGAATGAAAAATTAAACATCATTGATGTGCGTGAAGAGCATGAATTTGATGAGTTTAACATTGGGGCACAATTAATTCCCTTAGGCGAAATAGCAGACCGTTTGGAAGAAATTGAACATCTAAAAGAAGAAGAAATCATCCTTCATTGCCGTTCTGGTGCTCGTTCTGGAAGAGCTCAACAATACCTTGAATCAGAAGGTTTCACCAATGTACGCAACCTAATTGGGGGTATGTTGGCCTGGCAAGGATAATAAGGTAAGAGGTAAGAGGTTTTTTGTTAAGTTATTTTTTAACAGCAATAATGATTCCTGTCGCCCAATTTAGCTTTGTCAAAATTAAGTCACTTCGACTCTCTAAATATTTCACAAAATTGATCGCTTTTTCTTGATGTCCTTCAGGCCAATTGGCTTGTGGCAACATATCATCTACGATGTAAAGTCCACCTTTGTTTAACATTTGTAATACTTCGTCCAAAAGTAAATACTCCCCATGCCAAGTATCAGCAAAAATATAATCAAACTTCTGTTCCAAATTATTTTTTACCCAATCTTCTCCGTCCGAAAGAATTAATTTTAATCGATTGTCTTGATCTAAAAATTGTTGAGCAATGCTTAAAAAAGACTGATCACTATCGAACGAAATTAATGTTGAATAGCTATCCATCCCTTCAAGTATCCAAGCTGTTGACAATCCTGTCCCCGTGCCCAATTCAAGAAATTTTCCACTTGGTTTTGAAGTAGCAAGTGTTTTAAGTAAAGAGCAAGTCTGTATGTCAGAAGCCATAGTAAAGCCCCTTTCTTTTGTAGCGTTATCAATGTCAAAATATGTTTTGGGAATGTCTTGAATAATCTCGTCTGTCATTACTAGTTCGTCTTTTATTTATCTTTTTTAAAATTAATATAGGTATATTCTAATTCTTTTTCCTTCTTATTTAACCTAAGTCCATATTTTGAGTTCAAAATCTTCTCAAGTGTTTTAAAATCTTTCAAAGGAAGCTTTAAGTTAAAATTACCCTTAAAATTGGTATTATTTATAATGAATTTATCATATTCAGATGTCAGAGTACTTGCAATTGAACCGAGATTCCCATTTTTTATTATTATGCTATCTGATGATACAGAAATGGTGGAAGTGTATCCCGAATTTTTAAAATTAGTTGATTGATGTTTGACTAAGATTAAAGAATCTAACAAACATAATTCCCAAACATATCTTCGTTTTTTAAATTTTTCAATATGGAAACCATAAACCTTAGACAATTGCTTCAATATGATTTTTTTATTATCATAATGAACTTTTGAATGATTTTTAAAATTCACATTAATAATTGTATTCATCTTTAAAAAATCGTTACTCTCTATAAACATTTCATCCTTGTCGTTTAAAGTAGCGATCATTGTTTTTAAACTTATTCCCTTAAATATAGATTCATTTCCTTTATAGCTTGAATATGAATCCAAATTTTCATTAGGTTTTATCGTGTATTCAGCAATCTTCAAGGAATAATCTTTGGTCTTAATATTGAGCTTTTCACTAATCTCATCCATAAAAAGAATCGGTATGACAAGGAAAATGGCATTGTGAATGGCATGCATGAAAATACCTAAAATGAGATTATGCCTCACACGCAAATAACCTAGAACAAGCCCCACAAATAATTGGGGGGCAGTTAAGATAGGTGCCAAAAATAACAAGGAGATTGAATAATCAAAATTCAATATATGAACTATACCAAATACGATGGCAGAAAAATAAAATATGCCTCGAAATTTTTTCTCCCAAAAAATAGTCAAATAAGTTTCAATTCTATTTTTATTCTGTTTTCCAGTTAATGAGGCGAGTAGAATGATTAATCGCACTAAAAAATTATGTTTAAAGCGTAGATAAAGTCTAAAAATTAATTCTTCAAACAATGGAATTATTATCACACCCAAAAGTACTAACTCCCAAAAAGGCAGTTGTAACAGCATTGAATTTTTATTCTTACTCAAATCCACTAAACCAAGCTCTCCGATACCCATGATGATGGGCATAAGAATCAACATGATCAGAATATCTATGGTTAATAAGGAAAATAGTCTTTTTGCTTTATGTTGCCATGTCTGTATTTCATCTTTCTGAATAAGTGGTTTTTTAAGGAATGCCCAAAAGTCCTTGTAATTTTCTTGAATTGAGTTTATCATGACACACTATTTATTAAATGGTTATTAATGAGTTAACAAGAGCCATTCAAGGCCTTTATAAATCAATCTTCAACAATAATTTAATCTAATTTTGAAATCATCACCCACCGATAACAGGGCAGTCCAGAATGGACATATGTGCGCTATTAATGGTTAGATGTTATAATTTTATTAAATATAGGAAAATAGTTATTAGTTTTTAATTATTAGGTATTAGTTTTTTTAAGAGAGAAGCGAGATCGAGCCTTTTTCTTAAACACTTTGGGATGCTGCCTCATTTTGGGATGGTATGATTTTCTCTTACCTTATGCGACCTCCGCCTTCGACTCAGGAATCGGTCTCTTACCTCATACATCTTACATCACACCTCTCTCAAACCTTCCCAGCGCTTCTATCAACTCCCTTATTTCAGTTGCAAATAACGAAAATTCACAAACTTTGGCTTTTTTCTCAATGATTTCACAAAGGTGGTGAACTTCTGCAGCGCCTAAAGTACCAGAGTTACCTTTGAGCGTATGCAATTCCGATTGAACTCCTTTGCAGTCCCCCTTTTTATGTGCCTCAATAGCAGCAGTAATTTGCTCTTTCGCCTCTGAGACAAATTCGGTTAACATATCATCCACAAAGGATTGTTCCCCGCCCACTGCATCCTTTAAGGCCGCTAAAATTTCCTGATCCACTACCGGAATTTTTACTTCCTTTTTGACAATTGTGTGTTCTTCTGCCGATTTCCCTGAAATCCATTTTCCCACTACATCAATCAATTGCTTGGCTCTTATGGGCTTAGCTATGTAATCGTCCATCCCGGCATTCAAAAAACGCTCTTTATCTTCCTTCATGGCATAGGCTGTCATGGCAATAATGGGTGGTAAATATTCCAAATCAGCCTTTTTTAAATACTGTGTAGTTTCCATCCCATCCATTCCTGGCATTTGAATGTCCATCATCACCAAATCATAGGTATGCGCTACCGACAATTTATCAATCGCTTCTTGTCCACTAACAGCTGTGTCAACCAAACAACCTGCTTTGATTAAAATCTGACTCGCCACTTTCCGATTGGTTGAATTATCATCCACCAATAAAATTTCTGGCTTTAATCTTTCTAAGGTTCCTTGAATCGCGAATTGTATTTTCTTTTTAGAAGAAGCCGCAATCGATTGATCTCCTATGGCTAATTTTAAGGTAAACCAGAATGTACTGCCCTCTCCTATTTTGGATTCAACACCAATTTCCCCTTGCATCATTTTACAAAACTCACGAGAAATAGCTAATCCCAATCCTGTTCCTCCATAAACTTTTTTCGTTGAATTGTCGAGTTGCTGAAAAGCACTGAAAAGTTTATCCACATTTTCTTGTGTAATTCCGATACCGGTATCTTTTACTTGTACCAATAACTCAATTTGATCTTGAGTAATGGATTTAGAACTTACATCAATATCAACTCGCCCATTTTCAGTGAATTTTAATGCATTGGAAGTTAAATTAGACAATATTTGCAATAAACGGGTTTCATCCGCCACCAAAACACGGGGAACATCTTTGGCAATTTGGTAAGAAATTTGATTTCCCTTTTGCTGGGCAACTTGAGAAAACAATGCCATCAATCGTTCAAAGACCTCTTCAAAAACTACATCAGTGGGATGCAATGCCATTTTACCCGCTTCAATTTTGGCCAAATCCAAAATGTCATTCAATATATGCAAAAGAGTTTCTGAAGATTTCTTGATGGTTTGAACATAATCCATTTGTTCATGTTCCAAAGGCGTTTCTGCCAATAAATCAATCATTCCAATCACTCCGTTCATGGGAGTACGAATTTCATGACTCATATTAGCTAAAAACTGTTCCTTCACTTTTAATGAGTGCACGGCTTGCTCCCTTGCCTCGACCAAATCTCTTTGGTATTTTTTCAAATCCGTAATATCACGAGCAATCCCTGAGATTTCCTCAATTTGGCCATTTTCCAAAAATATGGGATTCAAATACACCTCTAGCCATTTTTCATCTCCATTTTTCGTTGATAATTCAAGTTCAAAGTGTTGCTTTTGGCCCCTAAATGCCGATTTATAAAAATCTTCTAGCATTCTTCTTTGCGAACTGATCACAATTTGAAAGCCCATTTTCTCCGTGCTGTAATTCAATTGGGGAATCCGATTCAACTCTGATTGCAGTAATTCGGAGTACTCTCGATTAAATCCAGTGAGTAAAAGTCTCCGATTAACCGACCACATTAAATGGGAACTTCCTTCGAAAATAGCATTTAATCGTGCCGTTTCCCGTGCCAATGCTTCTTCCGCTTGCTTTCTGGCAATGGCTAGAGCCACCTGTCCGGAAATAAAATCCAATAATTCTAAATCTCGGTTTTCGTATTTATTCGCACGTTCATAGGACTTAACACCAATAATTCCTGTCACTCGATCACCTATGCGCAAAGGCACACAAAGCATCACTTTGGGTACTACCCCATACAAATAAATCTGCTTTTCCTTTGCAAGTTGATGTATCTCATTATCATGCAAAATCAGTGGCCGATTAGCCATAATGGCATATTCTGTCAGACCATTCCCAAGTTTTCGTTTGGTAAAATGAACCCGAGAATTAAAATATTCGTCAATGTAATAAGGGAAATACAAAAAGCTTTTTCCTGGATCATATTGAGCAATGAAAAAGTTTTTCACATCAATCACCTCACCCAATTCCCGGTGAATATTGCTATATAAATCATCTAAATTGGAGGAATTAATCGCCACTTGAGCAATGGAAGAAAACAATTTACTAGCTCTTTCCGCACGAACTTTTGCGGTAGAGTTATGTAGAATAAATCGAAAAGCAGTAGGCGCTTCTTTTTCAAAGCGACATGAAACGGAACCGCTCACATACAACCTTCGACCATCTTTTCGTTTAAAAACACCTGCATATTCGTCCAGCGTTTTTCCTTTAACCAATAAATCGAGTTGTTCATTGGTTAAATACGCAAATTCCGGGTGCAACACATCCGACAAACGCAAATCTTTAACCTCCTCTTGGCTGTAGCCCATGGTTTCGGACCATGCTTTGTTCACAAAAAGAAACCGCCCAGTTGCACCAATAATTTGAATTAAGTCAGTGGTATTATCAATCAAATCTTGCAATTGAGCATTTGACTTGCTCAATGCCTCTGAAACTTTTTTGCGCTCACTTACGTCCTCACCAATGATGCTCAAATATTTCTGACCATCCATCTCGCTGACAATGGTAGAAGAAACTTCCACCCATTTAACTGCGCCATTTTTGGTTATGTAATCTCTTTCTCGCTCTTCAAACAAACCCCCTTTTGCAAGAGCCTTTTCAAAAGAAGCTTTACGAAGCTCCTTTTCGCCCTCGGGCAACAAAGTGGTAAAAAAATCTTTCCCGTTCAATTCTTTGGGAGAATATGCCAAGAATTTGTGCGTATAATCATTGGCATAGACAATGATACCGTCCAATGACATGATGATACCGAAAAGTTTGAGACTATTGAGGGTATTAATTAAATTCTGTTGTGTAGGACTTTCGGCCAAAGGATCGAAGCCATTCGAACCATCATTCAGACGACTTTTCAGTACTTCAATTTCCTTTAATAACTCCTCTTTACTTTTGTGATCCAAACTTGGCATGGCTTAATTTGAAATTTTTGTTTAAATGTACAAAAAAGGGCTTAATTTTACTCCTTAAAGCCCCAAGCCTGTGCAAGTAAGAGCAAAAAAGAATTTAGGACAACATTTTTTAAAGGATTTAGACGCCGCGCGTCGAATTGTTGACGGTTTGCAGCCCAATGGTGCTTATCAAAAAGTATTGGAAATTGGGCCTGGTATGGGAGTCTTGACCCAATATTTGGTCAAAAAATCGGATTATGAAACACATTTGATTGAAATTGATACCGAATCAGTCCGTTATTTACGTCAAAATTACTTGGAATTTACAGGCCCTAGATTGATTGAGGGTGATTTTTTACGAACTCCTTTGGAAAATATTTTTGGAGAAGAAAAATTCGCCATTGTTGGCAACTTCCCTTATTTTATTTCTACTCAAATTTTCTTTCATGTCTTGGATTACAAAGACCAATGCGTAGAAGTAGTTGGCATGCTTCAAAAAGAAGTAGCGGTTCGTTTGGCCGCCAAGCCGGGAAACAAAGATTATGGCATATTAAGTGTGCTTCTTCAAGCCTATTACGACATTGAATATTTGTTTTCATTGGGTCCAGAAGTTTTTACACCTCCACCGAAAGTCAATTCAGGCGTCATTCGATTGGTCAGAAATTGGGATAAAAAATTGGAATGTGATCCTAAAAAATTCAAAGCATTGGTAAAAATGGCTTTTAATCAAAGACGCAAAACCTTGAGAAATGCATTAAGAGCCATGCAATTACCTGAGCATGAATTGTTAAATAAAAGGGCCGAACAGCTTGGAGTAGCCGAATTTAGCATTCTAACAGAACTTTGGAAAGAGCAAGGTTATATTGGTAATTAATCTTAAATTGCGCAAATATTCATTCCCCCCTCAATCATGGAAGTAGCCAACAAACAACACCTTCCGTTCGAACTGACGAAGGACTTTTTAGAGGAAATTCGATTTTTGATTATATCAAAATCAGAGGAAGGAATATTGTCAAAAATTGAAGATTTATTTCCAGCTGATATATCCTACATTTTGGATGAGTTATCTGGAGAAGAAGCCAAATACTTGATTCAATTATTAGATCCTAAAATTGCAGCGGAAATCATTTCCACCCTGGATGCAGATGATCGCATCAAATTTTTAAAAAACTTTAGTTCCAAGGAAATTGCAGTATATGTGAACGTCATCGATTCAGATGATGCGGTAGATATTTTAAATGAACAGCCAGTACGCATACGTGAAGAAGTAATTGCTTTGTTAAAAGACAGAGAGCAAGCTCGTTTCATCATTGATTTAATGCATTATGATGAGGATTGTGCAGGTGGATTGATGCAAAAAGAGTTAATTAAAATCAATGTTAAACAAACGGTTACGGAGTGTGTAGAAGAAATTAGACGCCAGGCAGAGGATGTCGAAAAAGTGTATTCTGTCTATGTGGTGGATGATGATGGCCTGTTATTAGGAACTGTTTCTTTGAAGAAAATCATTTTAGCAAAGCGTGGTTCTAAGATTCAAGACGTGTACGAAGCAGATGAAATTGTTTCAGTTCAAACCTACATTCCTGGAGAAGAAGTAGCTGATTTGATGCAAAAATACGACTTAGAAGCGATTCCTGTT
>JBILRJ010000145.1:0-7610 GCA_044372695.1 Spirosomataceae bacterium | reverse complement strand
TGAGCAAAGGAATTGGTGAATTTTTTTTTCAAAAATTTATAACCATAATCACCAGGGCCAACACCATCTCCATGTCCAATGTAAATCAAATGAGAAACTTCATCAAAGATTAAATCCATTTGACAAGGCTCTCGGTAAATCTTTGCAGACAATTCTTTTTGAAAATAATCTCGCATCCATAAATCATGGTTGCCAACAAAAATATGAATTTCTATTCCTAAATCAGACAACTCAGCCAATTTGCCAATAAAACGAACAAAACCTTTGGGAATGGTTTGACGATATTCAAACCAAAAATCAAAAAGATCTCCTACCAAAAACAAAGCATGAGCATCTATTTTGATCAAATCCAGCCATTTTACAAGTTCCTTCTCCCGAGAGATACTTTCTTCCAAATTTGGGAAACCCAAATGGAAATCGGATGCAAAATAAACTTTTTTACCTTTTGGAATAATTAATTGTGTATCCATTACAAAAAAATGGGTGAGAAGACTCACCCATATAAAATTAATATTTTAAGCTAAAGTATCTCCAGAAGGTGGCGCATCATCCGCATCTTCTGCCTTAACTTTTGGTTTCCTTTTGGGTTTACTTTTCAATGCCTCTTCTTTTTCAGCTAAATCTCTTACATCCTTTGCATCTTTTCTTTTCTTTTCAGTTTCTCCTTTGATGAATTCTTGATAGGAAGTTAGCTGCTCAAAAGGTCTTGGACCTACCAATGCTTCTAGATCGCTCTGGAACAATACCTCTTTTTGAAGTAACTGTTCTGCTAAAATGGTCAATTTGTCCTTCTTGTCAGTTAACAATTTTTTTGTTCGCTTGTAAGCCTCAGCAATGATTTTACGAACCTCTTCATCAATTTCTCTGGCTGTTTGCTCAGAATAAGGTTTGTTGAATTGGTATTCAGAGCCTTTGGAATCATAATAAGAAATATTACCCAATTTATCGTTCATACCATAAATGGTCACCATGGAATAGGCTAATTTGGTAATGCGTTCCAAATCATTTTGAGCTCCTGTCGTTATTTTACCAAACACAATTTCTTCAGCGGCCCGCCCCCCTAAAGTAACACACATTTCATCCATCAATTGTTCTGTACGATACAAGAATTGTTCTTTGGGTAGATACTGAGCATAACCTAAAGCAGCCACTCCACGAGGTACGATGGAGACTTTCACCAATGGATTTGCGTGCTCTAAGAACCAGCCGGCAATCGCATGACCCGCTTCGTGAAAAGCTACAATTTTCTTTTCTTCAGGTGAAATTAATTTATTTTTCTTTTCTAATCCTCCAATTACCCGATCCATGGCTTCTTGGAAGTCAGACATGTCAACAGCTGATTTACTACGACGAGCTGCAATTAAAGCAGCTTCATTACACACATTGGCAATTTCTGCTCCAGCGAAACCAGGAGTTTGAGCAGACAATTCTTTCGGATCAACATCATCAGACAATTTTATCGGTTTCAAGTGTACCTTAAAAATAGCCTCACGACCTATGATATCGGGTTTATCGATCGATATTGTACGATCAAAACGACCTGGTCTAAGCAAAGCTGGATCTAATACATCTGGGCGATTTGTCGCCGCCATGATGATAATTCCTGAATCAGTCGCAAATCCGTCCATTTCAACCAACAAGGAATTCAAAGTGTTTTCTCTTTCGTCATTTCCACCTGGCATAGAACCTCTCCCCCTAGAACGCCCCACGGCATCAATTTCGTCTATGAAAATGATACAAGGTGCTTTTTCCTTGGCTTGTTTGAACAAATCACGAACACGAGCAGCTCCAACACCCACAAACATTTCTACGAAATCTGATCCAGACAAAGAGAAAAATGGAACTCCTGCCTCACCTGCCACGGCCTTGGCCAACAAGGTTTTACCAGTACCTGGAGGGCCTACTAATAATGCACCTTTAGGGATTTTACCTCCCAAATCTGTAAATTTCTTAGGGAATTTTAAAAATTCTACAATTTCTTGGATTTCTTCTTTGGCCTCATCTAAACCTGCAACATCATTAAATGTAACACGAACTTTAGATTCCCCTTCAATAAGCGTAGCTCTACTACGACCAATGTTGAAGATTTGTCCGCCAGCTCCACCACCAGCTCCACCCATTCGGAAGAACAAGAAGTAAAAACTCACCCCCATAAGTATCAAAAAGCCCCAAGTTCCCAACCAATCCAAAGGACCTGTTCTGGTTTCTGGATTCGCCATGATTTGTTCATTTCGAGGAAAAGATTTTTGTCTATCTTCCAAAAACCGTTCGAAACCTTCCTTAGATATTACTTGAAATTCAAAATGAGGTCCTTTACCAGCAGATGAAGGTGACTGAGGAGTGCTTTTGAAGTATTTACTAATAAAAGCAGATTTCAAAGAAACTTCTACCTCTTTGTCGTTGACGATTGTAACAGATGCAACCTCTTTTTGAAGTAGCATGGACTCAAACTGCTTTTGGGAAATCGTTTGTAAGGTACTTTGTTTGGTCAAGAAAAACATACTTGAAATTGCGATAACCAAACCTACCACCATCCAACTTTGCATCCCATTGACGGGCTTTTTAGGTAATCGAGGAGGTAAAGACGGGCGTTTAGACCCTTTAGAATTAGTAATTTTTGCCATTGAATGTTAATTTGGACTTAGAACGTTTTTTATAAACGATTTAGTTTCATGTAATTGAAAATGATTTAAATATATTTTTTGTTAATCCGGAATAACTGTAAATTTTGCATCACCCCAGAGTTCTTCTAATTTGAAAAAAGAACGTTTATCTTTCAAAAATACGTGCACGATTACATCATAATAATCCATGAGAATCCACTCTCTATTTGCTTTACCTTCAACTGAATGAACGCGAACTTTTCCTGACTCCCAAACCTCTTTGTCAACAGACTCTGCAATCGCATCGATTTGTGTATCTGAGGTTCCTGAACAAATAACAAAGAAATCAGTAAAGGCATTATTGACTTCTCGTAAATCTAACACCATGATTTCTTGTGCTTTTTTATCTTGCATTCCTTTCACTACCCAATTCACAATTTCTTCTGATATCTCTACTTTGGCAGCTTTTTTTGGACTTTTCCCCATAAATTATTTTAATCTAAAATTCGTTTTGTTCAATCTTTAACGAATAAACATTTAATTTTGTTCAGTTAAACCTAAAATTACAAATAAATATTGAACAAATATCAAGCACCTACTCAGTTCATAGGCAAAAACTCAAAATATCTATCAACTTGTAGTTCGACGAATTTAATCGCGTTCAGCGAAAGT
Organism: Spirosomataceae bacterium; assembly: GCA_044372695.1. GTDB lineage: Bacteria > Bacteroidota > Bacteroidia > Cytophagales > Spirosomataceae > Aquirufa. The sequence goes on along the minus strand of JBILRJ010000145.1, from coordinate 4,335 downwards.
TTACATAATTCTGTGGCAGAAGGTTTTGCATGGATCGCCGAACATCAAACGTCTGGAAAAGGGCAAAGAGGAAACACATGGGAGGCAAAATCTGGTGAGAACTTGTTGGTTTCATTTTTGGTCAAACCTCAGGCAGATTTATTAAACAACCAGTTTTACTTAAGTAAAGCGGTAGCATTGGGAATCGTTGAAGGGCTTCAAACTTGGGCACAATCCAATTTGGGAGAAAAAATTCCTATTCAAATTAAATGGCCTAACGATATTTATTTAGATAATCATAAAATGGGTGGAGTTTTGATTGAAAATAATTTACAATCTGGGAAGTGGGCATTTTCAATCATAGGTATCGGATTAAACATCAACCAAATGGAGTTTGGAGACTTACGTGCTACTTCTTTAAAAAAATGGCTGCAAAACCCATTTCTACTGAATATGGAAGAAATTTATGATTCCATTTCAGTGGGTATTGAGAAATATTACCTAAAATTTCAAGAAAATTCATTTGAAATAATTGATTCCCTTTACCACAAAAATTTACTTCAATTTGATGAATGGAAAATTTATCAAGCAAATGATCAGCAATTTTATGGCAAAATAATGCAAGTAAATCCCCAAGGATTACTAGTTATGGAAAATGAAAGTGAAGTAAAAGCCTATGATTTAAAAGAAATTATCTTTATTTTTCGGGAATAAACCTTGAACTATTTCCATGATTACTGAATACAAAAGTCAACTGGACAACTTTTTGCATTGGGCAAAAAAAACGCCTGAATCTATTTATCTCAAACAACCTTACGGAAATAAATTCAAAGATTATTCCTACGCTGAATCAGAAGCACAAATCAAAAAGATTGCAAGTTTTATACAAAAAAAACTAAAGCAAGGTCCTAAACACGTTGGTATTTTATCCAAAAATTGCGCGCATTGGATTCTTTCAGATTTATCCATTTTTATGGCTGGAGCTATTTCGGTCCCCTTTTATCCAACCTTATCTGGTGAACAATTAGAACAAGTTTTGGTACATTCTGATTGTCAAATTTTAATCGTAGGGAAATTAGATCATTGGGAAGAAATTAAGCATAATATCCCAAAAGATGTTTTAATTCTATCTACTGGAGAAATAAAAGGAGAAACAATATTCCAGTGGGATGACATTTTAGCTACCGAAAATGACATCACTACCATACATAATTACCATCCAGATGACACCATAACAATTGTTTATACCTCCGGAACGACAGGAACGCCCAAGGGTGTAATCATTCCAGCTAAATCCATTCCAATGGCTATCAATGTAGCTAAAGATGTCGCCTTTCTAAACACTCCGAATACCCGATTTATTTCTTATTTACCTCTATGTCACATTGCAGAACGTAATTTTGTGGAATTTGCTGGAACAGCGGCAGGGGGAACCATTTATTTTGTAGAAAATCTCAATACCTTCAGAGCTAATTTGCTAAGTGCAAATCCCACTCATTTTTTGGCGGTTCCCCGAATTTGGGCCAAATTCAAAGAAGGGATACTTGATAAATTGGGAAGTGACAAAACTGTTAATCTGCTGTTATCAATTCCCTTAATCAATAAATTATTCATCCAATTTATCAAAAAATCATTGGGATTAGATAAAACCATCATGTTAATTACTGGAGCGGCACCCATGCCGAGTGATTTATTGGTATGGTATCAAAAATTTGGCCTAAAAATACAAGAGGCTTACGGGATGACAGAAAATTTGGGAATAAATACCCTAATGCCAGAAAGTGCGGTTAAACTGGGAACTGTAGGTAAACCTTGGAATATTTGTGAAATACGAATTAAGGAAGAAACCAAAGAAATTCAAATGTATGGAGAACATATCACAACTGGATATTACAAAGAACCTGAATTAACCAAAGATTTATTTGATGAAAAATGGTTGAAAACTGGAGACATGGGAGAAATTGATCAAGATGGATATTTAAAAATTATAGGACGGGTCAAAGATCAATTTAAAACGGCAAAAGGTAATTATGTATCTCCTGCTCCTATTGAAAATTTTTATAGCCAACATCCTTGGATAGAGCAAGTTTGTGTAATAGGTCTTAATTTACCACAACCCATTGCTTTGATCCTCTTAAATAGTCAAGGATTGGAGGAAAACCAAGCTTTATTAACAGTTGTTTTTGAAAAATTAAGGAAAGAGATAAATCCTCATTTTAAAAAATACGAAGCAATAGCCAAAGTAGTTGTTCTTTCAGAGGATTGGACGATTGAAAATAATTGTTTAACTCCCACTTTAAAAATCAAAAGACCTAATGTAGAAAAACGATACCAAGCAAATTCAGAAAAATGGTTTAATCATAAAGAAACAATCATATTTACATAATTTAATCGTTAAAAAAATCATTACCTTGTGGCATAATGACTCCAAGTAGTAATAGATTAAATATCAAAAAGCTAATCCTAATAATTGCCCTATTAATATGGGGTAATGGCATGCATGCCCAATATATTCAAATTGAGTCCATCGAATTTAAGGGAAATGAAAAAACAAAAGAATCTATCTTGTTTAGAGAATTAGATTTCAAGGCACTAGACTCATTACAAATAAATCAAATAGAAAGCAGGTTGGAATTTAATCGGCGTAAGCTGATGAACACCAACCTATTCATTTGGGTAAAAGTTGATTATCATCAAACACCCAAAGGTACATTAAGCATCAATTATGAATTTTTAGAACAATGGTACATATTAGCCTACCCAGTCATTCAATTAGCAGAGAGAAATCTAACAGATTGGTGGACGAGAGGCCGCAATTATGATCGAATTGTATTCGGGGCACGTTTCACCCATAACAACTTTAGAGGGTTGTCAGAAAAGATACAAATTCGAGCCGAAAGTGGATTTACAGAGCGTTTAGAATTCAATTACTCAAATCCATATACTGACATCAAAAAAACCTTAGGGATAGGTTTTAATGTAAATTATCAAACCACTAAAAGTTTAGCATATAGTTCCATGAATGACACCTTAAAATTCATCAATTCGAATATGGATATGAGCGAAAAATGGATAGGAAGTGTGACTTTAAGAAAAAGAATAAAATTTTATGATTTCCAAACCTTAGAAATAAAATACAACCACAGGAGAATAGCTGACACGATAATTAAATTAAATCCGAGGTATTTACAAACGCAGGGGAATAAGCAGAACTATTTTCAGATTGGATATAATTACTCGTATGATTTCAGAGATTTTGTAGCTTATCCATTAAGAGGAAAAAAAATAGACATCGGATTTGTTAAACATGGGATATTTAAACAAGAAGATGTGAATTATTGGGAGATCTTAGCCTCGGCAGCTTATTTCTTTGATTTAAAAAATAAGTTTTATTTAACAAACCAAATTAAAGTAAAATTAACTCAAGAAGGCCAAACAATTCCCTACACTAATGTAAAAGGATTAGGATATGGGAACGAATTAGTCAGAGGATATGAACTTAATGTGATAGATGGAGATCGTTATATATTATCAAGAAACACCTTAAAGTTTGAACTATTTTCAAAGATCATCCCTATCAAATTAATACCATGGAAACAATTCAATCAACTACCCTTATCCATTTATCCAACAGCATTTTTTGATTTTGCTTATGTGAACCAACCAAAATCCATGAATTACAATAGTTCGTTAGCAAATAGGTGGATTTATGGTTATGGCTTAGGATTTGATCTAGTAACATACTACAACATTGTTTGTAAAGTAAGCTTCCCTGTCATCAATGGAAATAAAACAGGCTTTGTAATCAATTTAGGTAGAGAGTTTTAAAAGAGAGAAAACAGGAAGAGAGAAGAGAAGAGAGAAGAGAGAAGAGAAAACTGGAAGGGAGACAACGGGAAGAGAAGAAGAGAGAAGAGAGAAGAGAGAAGAGAAAAGAGAGAAGAGAGAAGAGAGAAGAGAGAAAATATTTCTATCAACAATCCTTCTTGTTTCCACGGACTGTATCCAAGGTTATGCAAATTATAGCCTTTTAGGCTAATGTAGGAGAAGGATTTAGTATTTGACAAAATAAGCCCAGATGGGTTGATAATACACAACCAAGAATGATCTCTTTAAAATTTGAGAAAGAATACTCCATGATTAAAATATAAATAGCTAAAAAAAAATTTCTCTCTTCTCTTCTCTCTTCTCACTTCTATCTTCTATCTTCAAGTCTTCTCTCTTCACATTTTCTCTCTTCTCTCTTCCCATCTTCCAGCCACAAAAAAAGCCAACCCTGTTAAGGATTGGCTTGATGTTAATAATTTGGAGCTTACTTACTTTCCCGGGTTTGATCCCAGTATCATCAGCGGTGCG
>JBILRJ010000368.1:0-2961 GCA_044372695.1 Spirosomataceae bacterium | reverse complement strand
CTGAAATGACTAAGAAAAAAAAGGTTCACTTGACTTTTGATATAGATTGGTCCCCAGACGATTCAATTAATGAGATAAGAGATATCCTTAATCCAAAAAATATCAAGGCAACTTTTTTTGTCACTCATAGATCTGACATTTTAAAAGATCTTGAAAGAGATGGCCATGAATTAGGGATACATCCAAATTTTTTTTCTAATTCTTCACAGGGAAGTTCAACCGAAAAGGTAATCGAGTCATTATTAAACATAGTCCCCAAATCTAGATCATTAAGGACCCACTCATTAATGCAGTCTGGGCCGCTTCTAGAAAATATTTTTTCAAGATATATAAATTTAAAATATGATTTATCCACACTAACGTATGGTTTTGCAACTGTAGGTTCATTTCAGTGGTTTTACAATGATACCCACTTCACCAGAATAAACTATAACTGGGAAGATGATATGGCATTTTTCGATAAAAATTTTTCATGGAATTCAATTTTTGCCCCTGGCGAGATAAACGTCTATAACTTTCACCCAATTCACATTCATTTAAATTCAAATAGTAACAAGAATTATACGATGTTAAAAAATATCCTTACCCGACCGTTAAATGAAGTTGACAGTAAAATAATTACAAAATATCAAAATAATAGTCTGGGGGCAAAAACTTTCTTAACAAATCTTGTTAATTCTGAATTAACTCACATAGATTTTGGGGAATTAATATGCGTGTAGGAATTATTGGTAGAACCGGAATGTTACTTGAATCAGCAGAAGCCTTACGAGAGGCTGGACATGATTTAGTATTTGTCATCACTTGCAAAGCTGAGACTTTTTATGATGCAGGAGAGATAGATTTTCAGAACTATGCCTCGAAATTGAGTATTCCTTTTTTTAATACCTTGGATTTAAAGAGCAATATTAATGCAATATTTGCACTTAAGGCTGATGTATGTATTTCTATAAACTGGTTGAAAATAATTGAGGAAGAATTTTTATCAGTCTTTCCATATGGAATTTTAAACGCTCATGCAGGGGATTTGCCTAGATATAAAGGTAACGCTGCAGCAAACTGGGCAATCTTAAACTTTGAGCAGAGAATTGCTTTGACTATTTATAGAATGGAAAAAGAATTAGATTCTGGGCCATATATTTTAAAGGAGTTTATGGAAATTGATCATTTGACTTATATTGGTGATGTTTACTCATGGCTTTCTAAAGTTGTTCCTATAAAATTTGTTGAAGCGATTGAATTGATGACTCAAAAAGGTCTAATAGAGCAAAATGACAAAATCAAACCATTAAGAGGTTATCCTAGAAAGCCAGAAGATTCTCGAATTAACTGGTCCTTGAATAGAAAAACAATACTTTCAATTATAAGAGCTTCTTCACATCCATTTAGCGGTGCGTTTTGTTATTTAAATAGTACAACATCACGAGTTACTATTTTTAGGGCATCTGAATACAGCTCAAATTTTGATTATCTTGCAATTCCCGGCCAGGTATGCTTTCAAGTGAATGGAAATCCAATCGTTGCAACTCAAGATGGTCTAATAGAAATCGAAGAATGGAAAGTTTACAATTCGGAAACAGAAGTCGCTAAAGAGTATATATATAAATCATTGCGAAATAGACTAACTTAATAGTAGATTGCTTGATGTAGAAAGAACTACTGAAGCGCAAAACTAGCGGTATTTATAAAGTCATAGTTTGGTTTTTCAGCGTGTTTGCAAAATATGTTTATTTTTGTAGATGGAATTTTCATCTACTAGTATAACGCTAAGGGTTATTTCCACTTATTATTCTCTTAAACTTGGACTCTAACTACATCATAGAGACATATAAAAAAGTACAATTTGCGCTATTATTGCTTAGAAATTAGAAAGGTGAAAATGAAAATTGAGAATAATAGCGAAATAGATATCGATTTGTACGAAGCATTCAAATCTTTCGACTTAAATGGATATAAATATATCCTTAATAAATTATTAATGCTCGGAACGTTTGTTTGTCCAACAATCAGTAGCTTAACAAAAAATTCATTTTTCTTACGCCATGATGTAGAGTTATCGTTACATAATACTCATACATTGTTTAGTATTGAACGTGAACTAGGAATTCTCTCACATTTCTATTTTCGTACCGGATCGCCTACATATGATATAACTAGCCCTAAATTTAAAGCGCTTGTCACTGAAATACAGGACCATGGATCCTGTATTGGGTTGCATTTTGAAAGATTCAATATGAGTATTACAGCTGAGTATGAGTTCAAAATACAAATAGAGCTCCTAGAAAATAGTATAAATGCGCAGGTATTGCATTTTAGCCCACATAATCCAGGATCTCTACAAAATACAGAAATTCTTGGCTTATCTGACAAATATACAAATGCATATTCTGTCGTCAATAACCTTGGGTTTGGTTACATATCAGATTCTAACGGAAGATGGAAAGATGATTTTCTTATTGAATTCTTTAGATCTTTGGGTAAAAAGCCTTATCAAATATTAATACATCCAGAATGGTGGACCAATAAATCATTAAATCCACTTTCTAGAATACTCCAAGTGTATTCAAACAGTTACTTAGAAAACTTAAGGGAATATGCTGCCTATCATAAAAAATCATCGAAATTTAATGAAAATGAGATAGCGAAATTCGAAAAACAAATTAACGTAATTAGTCAAACAATCTCAGAAATACTCGAATAAAAATGGCTATAATTTTTGGAGATGTAGAAGGTTTAACAATATTACTCAAGGTTTGCAAAAAGTTAAATATTCAAATTGATGCAGTTGTTCCATCAAAAAAACATTGGGATTTGCTTGACGAGAATAAGTTTAGAAGTACTCTAAATATAGAGCAACTGACTCCCATACTCGCACCTGAATCCGAGGCTATTTCTCACTTTATTATTGCCCATAAAATAAGTATTGGTATCATAAATTCATTTGATCTTATTCTAGACCCG
>JBILRJ010000144.1:0-7647 GCA_044372695.1 Spirosomataceae bacterium | reverse complement strand
TTATTTCTTTGAGAAATCAGGTAAAAAAGAATCCTTCTTTACGAGTCCAGCATTTTTTGACAAATTAGCCGGTACTGACCAGTTGAGATTACAAATGCTTGCAGGTAAAAATGAAGCTGAAATCAGAAACTCTTGGGAACCGGATTTAGTGAAGTTTAAAAAAATGAGAAAAAAGTATCTAATTTATTCCAACTGAAAAATTATTCAAATCTTTTAGAAAAAATTCCGACCTTTGCTCTTTATTTTTTTAAGCAATTCTAGGCAATGACCGAAAAAATTATCATCCTTGACTTTGGTTCTCAAGTTACTCAATTGATCGCAAGACGCGTTCGAGAACTTAAAGTCTATTGTGAAATATACCCATACAATAATATCCCTGTTATGGATGATTCCGTTAAAGGAATTATTTTATCAGGAAGTCCATGTTCTGTTCGAGAGGAAGATTCTCCTCGCATCGATTTAGCTCAACTGGGAGATCGTCCTATTTTAGGAATCTGTTATGGCGCTCAATTGTTGGCTCACATGGGTGGAGGCAGTGTGCAAGCATCTCAACACAGAGAATATGGACGAGCACATTTGACAAGTGTGAAAGAACATATTTTGTGGAAAGGAGTCTCAGAGAATAGTCAAGTCTGGATGTCGCATGGGGATACCATCATTGATTTACCCAATGAATATGAAATCATCGGGTCTACCGAGAGCGTCAAAGTTGCAGCTTTTTCACACCAAACTAAATCGATTTTTGGAATTCAATTTCATCCGGAAGTCACACACAGTTCAGAAGGGAACATCATTTTAGGAAACTTTGTCCTTGATGTATGTGCTTGTACTCAGTCTTGGACATCAGATTCGTTCGTGGATTCGACCATTGCCAATTTGAAAGAACAATTAGGGAGTGAAAAAGTCGTTTTGGGCTTGTCGGGTGGAGTGGACAGTTCCGTGGCAGCTGTTTTGTTACACCACGCTATTGGAAAGAACTTGTATTGCATTTTTGTGGACAATGGACTATTGCGCAAAGATGAATTTGAGCAAGTGTTAGAATCTTATCAGTCTTTGGGTTTAAACGTCAAAGGCGTCAATTCAAAAGACCTATTTTATGGTGCTTTAGCTGGATTAAGTGATCCAGAACTAAAGCGCAAAGCCATTGGTAAAACATTCATTGAAGTGTTTGATCATGAATCTCATTTGATTGAAGGGGTCGCTTGGCTCGGTCAAGGCACGATTTATCCGGACATCATTGAATCCGTTTCTGTGAAGGGGCCTTCAGCCACCATCAAATCACATCACAATGTTGGAGGCTTACCTGATTTTATGAAATTGAAAGTGGTAGAACCCTTAAAAACTTTGTTCAAAGACGAAGTACGCTTAGTGGGTAAGACCTTGGGTATTCCACAAGAAATTTTAGGTCGTCATCCTTTTCCAGGTCCAGGTTTAGCCATTCGAATACTAGGAGATATCACGGCTGAGAAAGTAGATATTTTACAAAAAGTAGATGCTATTTTTATCAATGGACTCAAGTCTGCTGGTCTTTATGATCAAGTTTGGCAAGCAGGAGCTATTTTATTACCAATACACTCGGTAGGAGTGATGGGAGATGAAAGAACCTATGAGCAGGTAGTCGCTTTGCGTGCAGTAACAAGTTTAGATGGAATGACAGCCGATTGGTGTCATTTACCTTATGAATTTCTTGGTAAAATTTCCAATGAAATCATCAATCAAGTAAAAGGGGTCAACCGTGTCGTTTATGATATTTCGTCTAAGCCACCTGCTACGATTGAGTGGGAATAGAATTGATGTATGATGTAAGATGTATGATGTAAGATGTATGTACCTGTCAGTGCCTGAAATAGATTGACCGTTTTTTAGGCATGGACAACCTCTTACCTCTTACCTCTTACCTCTTACCTCTTACCTCTTACCTCTTACCTCTTACCTCTTACCTATTACCTCTTACCTCTTACCTTTTACCTATTACCTATCTCGCTTCCTCCGCCAAATAAATCACCGTCTCCGTAGCTTTTTGCATGTCTTGAACCGAAACCCATTCGTGTTTGCTATGAAAAGCGTGCTCTCCTGCGAATATATTAGGGCAAGGTAAACCCATGAAGGTCAATCTAGATCCATCAGTGCCCCCACGGATAGAAGTTAAAGTGGGATTTAAACCGGCTCTTTTCATAGCTTTCAAAGCAAATTGTAAACATTCTGGATGATTTACCAAGATTTCATTCATGTTTCGATATTGTTCTTTTTGCTCGTATTCAAAAGTAGAATTAGGGTAAGAGGTCAAAATTTCTTTGGTTAATGAAACGATGAATTCACCGTAAAGCTTTAATTTATTCGTGTCAAAATCTCTTAAAATAAAGTCGATTTTGGCTTCTTCTACAGTACCTTGAATGCCAACAGGATGAATAAATCCTTCTTTGTTTTCCGTTGTTTCTGGGCTTAATTCTTTATTTGGTAATGCCGTAACGATTTCAGAGGCAATTTTGATCGCACTTTCCATACGATTTTTGGCAAATCCAGGATGCTGAGACACACCTTTTATAATCAGAGTAAATCCATCTGCTGAAAAAGTTTCATTTTCCAAATGTCCTCGTTTCTCGCCGTCTAAGGTATATCCGTATTTGGCATTGATTTTCTTTAAATCGATTTGTTCAGTACCTCTTCCCACTTCCTCATCTGGTGTAAACACAATGGAAATAGGGCCATGTTCCACTTCAGGATGGCTCTGCCAAAAATGTACAGCATCCATAATTTCAGCTACTCCAGCTTTATTGTCTGCGCCCAAAAGAGTCGTGCCACTCGCTGTAATAATATCATTTCCTTTTTGTTCCAATAAATCGGGGTGCTCCATTGCTCGAATGATCTGTGTAGGATCATCGGGTAAGACAAGGTCTTGTCCTTGATAATTGGCATGAAGAATGGGTTTAACCTGATAGCCTGAGCAATCAGGCGAGGTATCGATGTGCGCTAAAAAGCACAAGCTGGGTTTGTCTTTGCTTGTATTGGAAGCCAAATGAGCATATACGTAACCAAACTCATCTGTGTGTGCATTGGAAATCCCCATTTGCTGTAATTCCTCAAGCAATAAATTTGATAATACTTTTTGTTTGGAGGTAGAAGGGAAGGTGCTTGAATGTGGGTCAGATTGAGTATCAATTTGCACATATCTAAGAAAACGTTCCAGAGAAGTAAAGGTATAGTGATGTAATATTTGTGATAAATCGGACATAGTGCCTATTTTTTTGAAATATATTAAGAAAAAATTGTCTTAAATAAATTAATTTTTTTTGTATTTGTAAAGGTAATCAACCTTTCAAAATTCCGTGTTATATTTATGCTTTCAATTCTTAAAATGTGCTAACCAGTTTGAGATTGAAGGAATAGACCAAGTTTAAAGTTTAATATATTATGTCTCAAACTGCTGTTATCAATCTCGAAGGTAAATCCTTTGAACTGCCTACCTTGGTAGGGTCCGAAAATGAAAAGGCTATTGATATTGCCAAATTGCGTGATTTGTCTGGTTTTGTTACCTATGATCCGGGATTTAAAAATACAGGAGCTACCAAAAGTGCCATAACCTATTTAGATGGTGAGGAAGGAATTCTTCGTTATAGAGGGTATAGTATTGAAGATTTGGCGGATAAAGCTACTTTCATTGAAGTGGCTTATTTACTTATCTACGGGGAACTACCCACACAAACTCAATTGGATGAGTTTTCTGCTGCCATTTCTGCAGAAGCGAACATCAATACAGGCATTCATTCCATTACCAATGGTTTCCCAATAGATGCACATCCGATGTGTATCATTTCAGCTGCGGTTGGTGCCATGTCAGCTTTCAATTCAACGGAAAATCCAGGGGATGACGAAAAGAGCATATTCCGACTTATGGCTCAATTGCCAATCATGTCGACTTGGTCCTATAAAAAATCCATCGGAGAAGATGTTGTTCAGCCTGATGCCTCTTTAGATTATGTTTCTGGCTTTTTGAAATTAATGTTTGCTAAGTCGGGTTCTTCTTATGAAGTTGATTCAGTTGTGGCAAAAGCCTTGAATAAATTGTTGATCTTGCATGCTGATCACGAGCAAAATTGCTCTACCTCTACGGTTCGTTTGGTAGGTTCTTCACACGCTAATTTATATGCATCCATTTCAGCAGGAATCAATGCTTTATGGGGTCCATTGCATGGTGGAGCAAATCAGGAAGTGATTGAAATGCTAGAAGCTATCAAAGCTGATGGTGGTGACACCGATAAGTACATTGCGATGGCTAAAGACAAGAATTCAGGTTTTCGTTTGATGGGATTTGGACACCGTGTGTACAAAAACTTTGATCCACGTGCTAAAATCATAAAAAAAGCCGCAGACGATGTATTAAAAGCTTTAGGTGTAAATGATCCTGTGTTATCAATCGCACAAAAATTAGAAGAAGCTGCCTTGAGCGATGAGTACTTTGTAGCTCGAAAATTATACCCAAATGTGGACTTTTATTCAGGAATTATATACCGAGCTTTAGGAATTCCAACCAATATGTTTACGGTCATGTTTGCCATTGGCCGACTTCCGGGTTGGATTGCACAATGGAAGGAAATGAGAGCCAATAAAGAGCCTATTGGTCGTCCTAGACAAATTTATACAGGTGCTACTTCCCGTGATTTTACGGAAATTGCCCATAGATAATTACTGATTTTTATCATTAGTTGAACAAAAAAGGCTACTCAATAGAGTAGCCTTTTTTGTTTTATCGTTATAATAAGGCTAATTTTGTTGGACTTATGCGACAAATTTTTCGTCATTTATGTTTCCGAAGTCTATTCTTATTCATGTTTATTTGGATTGGATTAGACTTAAAGGCTCAAGAGGACTCAACTGGTTTGGCATCTTTTTACAGCAAAAAATTGAATGGAAGGCGTACAACATCTGGAGAAAGATTCAATTCTTATAAATTCACATGTGCCCACAGAACTTATCCATTTAATTCTTGGTTGGAGGTTATTTCACTACGAACCCAAAAAAAAACCTATGTAAGGGTTAATGACCGCGGCCCACACAAAAAGACTCGACTCATTGATCTTTCTTATGTATCAGCCAAAGAATTAGGGATTATCGGAGTTGGTATTGCCGCGGTAAAAATTCGTTTATTAGAAGAAAAAGAAGTAACGGATTCGCTTTTGGTAGCCATCAAAAACAAAGAAAAAAAGAAAGTAAGCAAGAAAAAACGAAAAAAATAATCGATCAATGCTTAAGGTTTTTTTACTTTATCAACTCAATTTCAATTCTTCGTTTAAGCGATTTGTCAACTAATTTGGATTTTGAATATCCATAACCTTGAAAGGTGATTCTTTCTGATTGTATTCCCTGTTCAATCAAAAACAATTTAACCGAAAGCGCTCGTTTTTCAGATAGGATTTGATTATGCTCTTCGGTCCCTATTTCATCTGTATGTCCTGCAATTTTTACCTTGGAACTTGGATTTTCTTTCATATAGCTCACCAAGAAGATTAAGCTTTTCGGAGCCTCTTTTGCTAAATTCCATTCATTATTTTTAAACTGAATATCTTCGAAATGAATGGAATCAAATGCCATCAATTTTTTCTCCAATGGTTTTTCTGGAACTTTCAACCAAATTTCATCTGGAAGTTTGACCGCATATATTTTGTCTATTCCATCCGAAGAACTGCTCAGAAAAAAATCATGTTGATTTGGGCCGCGGCATATACCTGCATCATCTTTTTGTGAATTGATAAGAAATATATTTTGTGGTTCGGACCAAGCATCAGTATTTTTAATGCTTTGGTAAAAATCTAATCCGCCTCTTCCGCCCAATCTATTGCTGGAAAAAATCAATATTTTTCGATCTTCCAATAGGAGAGGACCAAGATCATCCAATTTTGAATTGATTTGTGCGCCTAAATTTTGGGGAAACTGCCAAATTCCATGTTCGTTTTTTTTCGATACCCAAATGTCTTTTCGGCCATAGCCACCGGTTCTGTCAGAGGAAAAATACAAAGATTTGCCATCTGCACTCAAATTAGGGTGACCTTCCCACTCATGGGAATTGATCAGATAGCCTAAATTTTTAGGTTTTGACCATTTTTCGCCATTCCAATTACTCTCAAATAAATCGCAACCACCCATGCTATTGGGGTAGTCACAGGCTGAAAAAATCATTTTACTTCCATCTGATGAAAGGCATGGAGTTCCTTCGTTATATGCTAGATTAAGCTCTGATAGGTCTTTTGGGACTGAAAAATGATTCAATGAATCTTGAGAAAAAACCAAATCTTCATCACGTTGTTGGTTTTTCCTAACGGTATAAAAGATTGCTTTGTGGGAAACGGAATACCAAGGGAAATACTGTGATTTATAGGTATTTAGTTGATCAATGGGCGTTTTTTGAGGAATCTTTAGGCTATCTGTCCTAGGAAATACAGCCAAAAAAGAAATCAAACAAAGGCCTAACATACTTATGGAATTTGTAAAAATTTATGCGTCTGAACGGATATGTTCCATTGAGGATTGGCTTTCACAAATTCAACAATCAGTGGATTGTTCTCTGTTTGTTTGGACCATTCTGGTTGCAAGAGTAAAATGGCATCCTGTGCTATTTTGGGTACAAAGGTCTCTGCCCAAGAAATGTCTGAGGGATGAAAAATGACTACTTTTAATTCATTTACTAATTGAAAGATATCAGGATTTGGCTCTTTGAATTTTTTGGGTGAAAAGCATACCCAATCCCAGATACCAGTCACGGTTTTTCCAACTCCCGATGTTTCGATGTGCGTACGGAATCCTGCCTCCTGAAAAGCCACAGTCAAGGGGTTTAAATCGTGCATCAATGGCTCTCCTCCAGTAATTACCACAATTCTTCCCGGATATTGAAGGGCTTCTGAGACTAATTCTGAAACGGATTTTTTAGGGTGTGCATCGATTGGCCATGATTCTTTGACATCACACCAATGACAAGCGACATCACAACCTCCCAAACGAATGAAATAAGCGGCATGTCCTTGGAATTTTCCCTCGCCTTGAATGGTGTAAAAAGATTCCATCACAGGGTACTGAAAATCATTTCTTTTTAAATCGCTTTTTATATCTTTGAAGTTGGATTGCATTTTTAAAAATTTGCTAGTAAAATTAAGCTTTGATTTGTAATTAAACTAATGTGCTGTCGTTGTTCCTGAAAGGATTACCTTCACATGAATAAATTCATGACAAAAAAATCAATCGTACGGTTTAATGCATTGCTCTCAATCGGACTTTTGTCAATATTGATGTTAAATTCATGTTGGTCGGCAAGGTGTCCAAAAAGGACCTGCCATGTTCAAGTGGAACATCGTCATGGAGATCGATATTTTAGACCCCGGCAAGCTTTTTCTTGGATGTACACCCCCCGTTACAAACATGTTCGAATTTCTAATTATGCGGGTGCAGGTCCCAATCAAGTAGAAACCAAAAAAGCTTGGTATAAAAAAATCTTGCCTAGTCAAAAGCCAAATAAACCCAGACGATAAATATGCCTAAAATTGTGCTTGCTGCCGGGGTTTTGAATCAAACACCCTTGGATTGGTCAGGAAATATTCAACGAATTTGTCGCGTTCTTTCGGATGCACAAAGTAGTCAGGTAGAAATTCTTTGTTTGCC
>JBILRJ010000143.1:0-7718 GCA_044372695.1 Spirosomataceae bacterium | reverse complement strand
AACCGGTAGCGAAGGTGTTGCTACCCCCGGCTTTCCAATTATCAGAAAAACTGGATTGATTTAAATTAATTCCGGTGGCAAAGTCCTGTTTCCACTTGGATTTCAAACTATCTACTTTATCAACCTGACCGAAATAGGCTTGGCTACAGAAAGCATAAAGAAAGAAAAATAGGAATAAATGAAATTTCATGCTGCAAGTTAAAAAACCTTTTTTTTGATTACTAAATCTTTTTTGATTTTCCCAGCCAAACATCGACAATTCCATTGAATTCCTCCGATGGCTCTAATGAAATGAGTCCTTCAAATGTGTTAAATGCATCAGTATTGGCAGTCATGGGTTCTAAAGCTATACAAGAATACCCTTCTGGTATAAACGCCACAAAGTAGGGGAATATTTCACTAGAGTGTCCAACAAAAATCGATTGATCTTTTGTAGCATCTTTCAACTCGGCAATGTGGTACTCCATTTTTTCCAATAAAAACACATTATCAAGCTTCTCCGTGTTTAAATTGGCGCCATTTTGGTAATCCACTTTTTCGGATTGGAAGGGGATCATTTGTGCGTCGGATAAAAATTTGGCAATTGCTGAAAACTTTAGTTCACATGCTTCAATAGGTGTTTTGGGAAAGCCAAAATACGGATGCCAACCACAAGCAAATGGCATTTTGGAAGTTCCGGTGTTGACTGCTTGAAAATGGATTTGAAGCTTTCCTGATTCAAAAAAGGTGTATTTTAAGTGGAAATCGAAAGGAAAAGGAAAACCTGTATGAGCAATGCCGTCATACATAAAGGTTGCGGTGATAGCACAATAGTCTGGATGTATTTCTTCACGACTCAATTGAAAGGGTTTTCGTGCTAAAAATCCATGGATGGAATTCCCCAAGTTCTCCTCATTGATGGGTAATTGGTAATTTTTGCCTAAAAAAGAGTAATTGCCATTTCGAACACGGTTAACCCAAGGTGTCAGTAAGGCACTCGGGTGCAAGGGGTTATTGGCTAAGTCGTTTTTTTCGTTTCCAGGTAGCACAAGAATGGAGGACAATTCGCTTTCCATGGCCAGTTCCAAATGAATCAAGCTTGCCCCAATGCTCAGGTTGATTTGCGCATTTTCACCTGTTTTTTCATTGATTAATGAAATGATTTCAGCTCCATCAAGGGTATTTTTTTCTATTCTCATGACCAAATTGTTTTATTTTCTATTCCCATGCCGTACAAGGCAAAGTCGTATTTGACTGGGTCTAAAGGATCTAATTGTTTAAGTTGTTGGCTCAGTTCAACGGCCTTTTTCCAATTGGCAGGACCCTTTGTAACCAAATCCAATTCCTCTGCGCTGGTTTGTGAATGGATGTCTAATGGACAAATCAATTGGCTAGGAAGAATTTTCTTCCACAGTCCAAAATCGACCCCGCGATCATCATTTCTGACAAACCAACGCAAAAACATGCAAATGCGTTTACAAGCTGAATTTCTTGCAGGTGTAGAAATGTGTTTTTGGGTACGTTTGGGAGCGTAATGGGGTTCAAAGAAGTAATCATGGAATCCGATGAGGGCCTCTTTGATGTTTTCGTTTTCGGGGCGATGATGTAACAAAAATGCACTTTCTAGGCTTTCGTATTGAGCATAATGCCTTTTGAAAAAATCGATGAAATAAAGGGTGTCCGTGTATTGAAAGGTACGATGTTTAAAGTACTCAAAGCGTTTTAAATCCGATTCTTTGTGTTGTTGGATAAACTGATAAGGACTTCCATCCATTAAATCAATCAATTTATGGGCATTGTTTAAGATGGATTTTCTTTGTCCCCAAGATAAAATGGAGACCCAAAAACCCATGATTTCTTTGTCTTGTAAGAGTGAAAATTGGTGAGGAATTTGAATGGGATCGTTTTCAATGAATCTTGGATGATTAAAGAAAGCATATTTCTCATTGAGAATTTCCGCAATTTCCTTTTTCATGTAATTATTTGTTACGACTAAAAAACGCAAGCAATTTGGAAGGCAAAGAGAAAATCCAAACCAACACCGTTACCGCGGCTGAAAATACGGCAATAAACGGATAGGAGAGGATGAAAAATACCTCAAAAATCACATGTCCTACCGTTATGGGTCTTTTGCGTTTTGTCATTTTATTGAACCAAATAACTGATTTCTGCCCGAATGCGTTTATCTACAGCGTTCAATTTCTCAAAAGCTTTCGGAGACAATTTTATGATCAATTTCGCATCTGCATTGGGTAATCGACCAATAACTTTTACCCAAATACTTTGGTTGTTAGCCAAGTTTTTTACTAAAACTAAGGTTCCAATGGGGGCTGTCTTGTGTAAGGCCAAATATTTTCCGGAATTATCTGGTACATCAATGAGCTCGGCTATTCCATTTTCAATGGTTTTTTTCAATCCTTCTGAACTTGTAGTTTCAGCTGTTTTTGTTTCTGTCGGCGCTGGGGGCGTCATGTCAATTTTTCCCTCCGTGACATTTTTGTCTGTTTTGTTGGGCAATAAATTTTCTTTTTCAATACTCGGTTCTTGAACCAACAAACGTTGCCCAACTTGCAAGCGATCGGAGTTTAAATTATTCCATTTACGTAAATCAGCCATGCTTACTTTATACAAATTTGCAATGGTCAATAAACCTTGTTTGGCTTTAACAATGTGAAAAGCCTCTTCTTTTTTCTCTGTGGCATTAACATTGTTTTTTTCTAAACTTGACTGATTCGTGTTTGGATCCGCAGCTACGGTCTTGTCGATATTTTTCAAGATGCTTGGACTTTCCTCCAGGTAATGCAAAGGAATGTAAACGATTTCACCTGTTTTTACCGGAATATCTGTTTCTGGATTCACTTGTTTGAATTCAGTCAAGGATAAATTGTATTTCTTCAACAAAGAAAACAAGCTTTGTTTTGGGCCAAGTTTATACAGGATGTAAGTTTTGTTATTTTCTTTTTTCAATCCCAATGAATCCAGGGTACTTCCCAGACTGATGAAAGAGATGAAGGTAAATGTCAAAATCAATAAGGACGTTTTTTTAGTATTCATATATAACGATTTGCTGCTTGTTAGTGACGTAAATTAGTTTGTTTTCAATGATTTGGAAGGTATTGTATCCCATGAGATCACCTTCGGAAATTAACTCTATATGTTGGATATTAAAGTCTGTATCGCAAACTTTTAAGTAATTTTTCCAACCCAAATCGTAAATATAATAAGAAAATACCAGCTTGTCTTTACCTTCCCAATATTCAATTCCTTTTGAAATGTTTTCCTGGAATTTTTCTTGAAAAAAGTCTTGGAATTCTTTGAAGTAAGTTTGATTTTCTTCGTAATGGGTGGGGTTTTCTTGAAATAGTTGGGTTGAATCTGTGGCAATAACATCTGGAAGTTTAGACTGAAATTTACCGCTACGTAAATCGATCCATTGTTTTTGTTGCTGAATATCTACCAGCATGTACATATCTTGGATATCAAACCAAAATGAACAGTCTATGTGGTACATTTTTTTTCCACTCAATAAATCATATGCTTCGATGGATTGAATACCCGGATTTTTACCTGATTTTGGTTGGGCAAAAATTCCGATTTGATCGATGCTTTTGATCCAACTTAAAGAATAATTGGGGTTTTGTAGGGAATTGATTTGAAAAGATTTCAAGGAAATGGATTGCCAGTTTATTTGCAGATCATTTTTTGTTTCTATCCAAAGGAATTTTTCGTTTTCGAATTGAAAATAACCGATGCTCCAAATTTTTTGGGAGAAAGTATGTCTGAAAATTTTTTCCAATGGATTTGAAAGGTTTCCCCATAAATTATTTGCAAATTTGGTGAATTTCTTTTAAAATATTTTTATTTGTTCGATGCAAGGTAAAAAAGTTGTCGCTGTCATACCCGCACGGTATGCTTCATCTCGGTTTCCAGGTAAACCTTTGGTGGAAATTGGTGGAAAACCCATGATTCAAAGAACATTTGAGCGAGTTTCTCAATTACCAGGTTGGCATCGAATCATCATTGCTACGGATGATCAGCGCATTTATGATTTTGCCCAAAGCATCGGGGCGGAGGTTATGATGACCGATGAACGTCATGTATCGGGTACTGATCGATGTGCGGAGGTTTTGAGGAATTTGAATGAATCCATTGATTATGTGGTGAATATACAAGGAGATGAACCATTTATTGACCTCAATCAATTGCAAGAAATTACTTCTGAATTTGGAAGTAATGCACCTATATTAACGCTTATCAAGGAAATCAAAGACGATGCCACCCTTTTTAATATAAATACGCCCAAAGTTGTCGTGGATGAAAACGGTTTTGCGCTCTATTTTTCTCGACAAACCATACCGTATTTGCGCGGAATTCCCCAAGAAGATTGGTTAAAAAAGCATCGTTTTTTTAAGCACATTGGTCTTTATGCTTATCGTGCCGATGTTTTATTGGAATTGAGCAATTTGAAACCATCCCCATTGGAATTGGCTGAATCATTGGAACAGTTACGTTGGTTGCAAAATGCTTACCAAATCAAAACCATTGAAACACAATACGAAACCATCGGCATTGATCATCCAGAGGATTTATTGAAAATCGGATTTTATTTGGTGAGGGGGTGAGGGGTTTAATTATGAATTATAAATTATGAATTATGAGGTAAAATTTTAATTTAGTTTAAAGCCTAATTTTTTAAAAAAAATAAACTCATAACTCATAATTCATAATTTATAATTCATAATTATTCATCTGTATCTTTGCAAGATTATCAAATTAGTACATTCGCTTTCTTTGAATAATTCAAAGATTTATTAACATATTTTATGCAGAAGACGCCAATTACAGAACTTTTGAAACACCGAATTTTAGTTTTAGACGGTGCAATGGGTTCTTTAATTCAACAATATTACTTGAGTGATGCCGATTATCGGGGAGAAAGATTCAAAGATTTTCCACACGAAGTGAAGGGGAATAATGACCTTTTATCGATTACTCGTCCGGATGTCATCAAGGAAATTCATGCCAAGTATTTCGAAGCTGGAGCCGATATTGCAGAAACTAATACTTTTTCAGGTACTTCCATCGCTATGGCGGATTACCACATGGAAGAGTTGGTGTATGAATTAAACTTTGAATCTGCTAAAATTGCAAGAGAAGTAGCGGATGAATTTACAGCCCAAAATCCCGATAAACCTCGGTATGTGGCTGGTTCTATGGGTCCTACCAATCGTACGCTTTCCCTTTCGCCCGATGTGAATGACCCTGGTTATCGTGCGGTTACGTTTGATGAATTGGTAGAGGCTTACACGGAACAAATTCGTGGATTAGTCGACGGAGGAGCGGATTTATTGTTGGTGGAAACCATTTTTGATACCTTGAATGCCAAGGCAGCTTTGTTTGCCATTGATCAATATTTTAGAAACCATCCTGAAAAGCCTTATTTGCCTGTTATGGTTTCAGGGACAATCACGGATGCTTCGGGTAGAACTCTGTCGGGACAAACAACAGAAGCATTTTTGACTTCTGTGTCGCACATGCCTTTACTTTCTGTCGGATTAAATTGTGCCCTTGGAGCGGATTTAATGCGTCCTTATGTAAAAACACTTTCCGATAAATCGCCGTTTTTAGTTTCTGCTCACCCCAATGCTGGTTTGCCGAATGAAATGGGCGAATATGATCAAAGTCCTGAGCAAATGGGTGAAATCATTGAAGATTTTCTTCAAAATGGTTTTATTAACATCATAGGAGGATGTTGCGGAACGACTCCCGCGCACATTAAAGTGATTGCTGACATAGCAGCTAAATATCCGCCGCATCATTTACCGGAAACTTCCACAAATCAGAAATTATCTGGATTAGAACCTTTAGAAATCACGGAATTGACCAATTTTGTCAATATTGGAGAGCGGTGTAATGTAACTGGTTCGAAGAAATTCGCTCGATTGATCCGGGAAGAAAAGTTCGAAGAGGCGATTGATGTGGCTAGAGAGCAAGTAGAAGGTGGAGCTCAAATATTGGATGTGAATTTGGATGAGGGGATGATTGATGGTGTCAAAATGATGCCTCAATTTTTGAATCTCTTGATGGCGGAACCTGATATCACTCGCTTGCCAATCATGATTGATTCTTCCAAGTGGGAAGTGATTGAAGCTGGTTTAAAATGTGTACAAGGCAAGTCGGTGGTCAATTCTATTTCCTTGAAAGAAGGAGAAGAGCGATTCATTGAATTAGCGAATAAAGTAAAAATGTATGGTGCGTCTGTAGTTGTCATGGCTTTTGATGAAACTGGACAAGCTGATTCGTACCAAAGACGGATTGAAATATGCCAAAGAGCTTATGATATTTTGGTGGATCAAGTAGGTTTTCCTCCTCAAGACATCATTTTTGATCCCAATATTTTAACGGTTGCTACAGGAATTGAAGAGCATAATAACTATGCGGTTGATTTTATTCGTGCCACGAAATGGATCAAGGAAAATTTACCTCATGCCAAAGTTTCCGGCGGTGTTTCCAATATTTCATTCTCTTTTAGAGGGAATGAACTTGTCAGAGAAGCTATGCATACCGTGTTTTTATATCATGCGATAAAGGCTGGTATGGACATGGGTATTGTGAATGCGAGTCAATTAGGCGTTTATGATCAAATTCCACAACCTTTGCGTGATCTTTGCGAAGATGTGTTATTAAATAGAAATTCAGAAGCCACGGAGAAATTGGTGAATTTTGCTGAGACAGTTAAGTCGGCCGGAAAAGAGGTTATTATTGACGATGCTTGGAGAAAATTACCTGTCAATAAACGATTGGAACATGCCTTGATCAAAGGCTTGACCGAGTTTATCGATGAAGATACTGAAGAAGCAAGACAATTGGTAGAACGCCCGATTCAAGTGATTGAGGGTCCATTGATGGATGGAATGAATGTGGTGGGTGATTTGTTTGGAGAAGGTAAAATGTTCCTTCCTCAGGTAGTGAAGTCGGCCCGTGTGATGAAGAAAGCAGTTGCTTATTTATTGCCTTTCATTGAAGCAGAAAAAGAAGGTGGAGAAAGTTCCTCAGCTGGAAAGATTTTGTTGGCTACCGTTAAAGGGGATGTGCATGACATTGGAAAGAACATTGTCGGTGTGGTCTTGGCTTGTAATAATTATGAAGTCATTGATATTGGTGTCATGGTTTCTTGCGAAAAGATTTTAGCTGCAGCTAAAGAACACCAAGTGGATATAATTGGGCTTTCTGGGTTGATTACGCCTTCATTGGATGAAATGGTGTATGTGGCCAAGGAAATGGAGCGATTAGGCTTTACCATTCCATTGTTGATTGGTGGTGCTACGACTTCCAGAATTCACACCGCAGTAAAAATTGACCCACATTATTCTGGGCCAGTGATTCACGTATTGGATGCTTCTCGTTCTGTCCCTGTGGCAGGTCGTTTGTTGCAAAATGAATTGACACAAAAAGAGATTTTTACTGAGATTAAGGAAGAATATGCGGCCTTGAGAATTTCTCATGCGGCACGTCAAAAAGATAAGAATTATTTAAGCATCGAGGATGCAAGAAAAAAACCTAGTGGGATCGATTGGTCTGGGTTTGAAGCCAAAACACCTCAGTTTTTGGGAGTGAAGTATTTGAAAGATTATTCTTTGGAAGAAATTGCGAAATACATTGATTGGACACCATTTTTCTCTACTTGGCAATTAACAGGCAAATATCCTAAGATTTTTGATAATGAAATTATTGGCCAA
>JBILRJ010000009.1:0-27380 GCA_044372695.1 Spirosomataceae bacterium | reverse complement strand
TTAAAGGCACTTTTTTAATGGGTATATTATTGATGGATGCTGAAACTTCATACATTCCGTAAGTAGGAGGGCATATGATTAGATTGTGAATCATCGGTGCGCAAGTCATACGTATTACTAAGTCAATGGCCTCATCAGAACCATTACCTAAAAATATTTGATTGATATCACATGATTTAATTTTTGCAAGTTCACGTTTAATATCCATTTGCAATGGATCTGGATAACGATTCCAATTTTGAAGAGTAGCGGAACCAATCGGATTTTCATTCGCATCAAGAAATATTCCTTCATTTCCTTTAAATTCATCTCTGGCAGAAGAATAAGGTTTTAATTGAAGAATATGGGGTAAAATGATAGATTGATAGTCCATAAATTTAAGATAAACGTATTAAAACCGCATTTGCATGCGCATCCAACGACTCGGCTCTAGCCATTTCTACAATACTAGAACTTAATCCTGATAAACCGCTTTTTGAAATACTTTGCAAAGTTATTTTCTTGGTAAAACTATCTAAATTCACTCCTGAATAAGCTTTTGCGAAACCATTTGTCGGCAAAGTATGATTTGTACCAGAAGAATAATCTCCTGCAGCCTCGGGTGTATAATTGCCTAAAAAGATCGAACCTGCATTAATGATATGTTCACTAAATTCTTCAGGATCGTTACAAGCTAAAATTAAATGTTCTGCACCATATTCATTCAACAAGTCTACGGCATCCATGCGATTTTTAACTAAAATCGCTTTGGAATTTTCCAAAGATTTCATGGCTAATTCTTTCCTTGGTAATTGTTTCAACTGCTGCTCTAATTCCACATAAGTTTGAGTAATCATTTCTTCGCTATTCGAAACCAAAAACACCTGTGAATCAGAGCCATGCTCCGCTTGTGAAAGTAAGTCGGAAGCAACGAATGCCGGAATAGCGCTCTCATCTGCGTAAACAGCCACTTCAGAAGGTCCTGCGGGCATGTCAATGGCTATACCCTTTCGATTAGCAAACATTTTCGCTGCTGTGACATATTGATTTCCAGGCCCAAATATTTTATAAACAGCCGGTATTGATTCTGTTCCTAACGAAAGTGCAGCTATGGCCTGCGCTCCCCCAACTTTACAAATTTGAGTAACACCACATAATTTTGCCGCAAAAAATATGGCAGGATGTTGTGCTGGAGTACATAATATGACCTCTTTACATCCCGCAATTTTAGCTGGTATTGCCAACATTAGTATGGTGGAGAAAAGAGGTGCAGTTCCTCCTGGAATATAAATCCCGACTTTTTCTATTGGGCTTGATTTTTGCCAACAAATAACGCCCGGACTTGTCTCAATTTTCTTAATCTCCAATTTTTGAGATGCATGAAATTGATAAATGTTTTGGTAGGCTGTTTCAATAGCCAATTTGAGTTCGCTTGATATATCTTTACCCAATTCTTCGATTTCTTCCTTAGTATAAAGAATTGAATCTATAACACGAGAATCGAATTTTAATGTCAATTCTCTTAAACCAGCATCCTTTTTATCTGAAATAGTTTGAAAAATATCTTCAATCAATTTATCCAAGGCATTGGATTCAAGCTTAGGTCTTTCACTAATTAATGAATAAGTATCTTTATCTGGATAATTAATTTGATTGAGCATTTTACAAGATCATTTTTTCAATAGGTAAAACTAAAATTCCTTCTGCACCTGCATTTCTCAACAAATCAATAATCTCCCAAAAATCATTTTCGGTGATCACTGAATGCATGGATACCCAACCTTTCTGAGCCAAAGGTAGAATGGAAGGGGATTTAATACCCGGCAATAGAGAAATAATGTGATTTACATTCTCTTCTTTGGTATTTAAAACGACATATTTAGCATTTTGTCCTCTTTGTACAGAATCAATTCTAAAAACTAATTTATCTAATAAAGCTTGCTTATTTTGTGAAAGAGCTTGGTTGGCAATTAATGCAGCTTGACTTTGATAAACTTCCGCTACTTCTTTTAAACCATTACTTAACAATGTACCACCTGTTGAGACAATGTCACAAATACCTTCCGCTAATCCAATGCTTGGAGCAATTTCTACTGAACCTGATATTTCATGTGTTTCCGCTTTTATCCCATGACTAAGTAAAAAATCATTAGTCAAATTTGGATAAGAAGTTGCGATGCTTTTGCCCTGAAAATAAGATAAATCAGTATAAACTTCATTTCTTGGAATGGCCAAAGACAATCTACATTTGGAAAATCCTAACTCTTTGACAATTTGAACATTCTTTTTGTTTTCCATCAGAACATTTAGGCCAATAACACCCAAATCAGCAACGCCATCTTCTACATAACCTGGAATGTCATCATCTCTAAGAAAAAGAAATTCGATCGGAAAATTGCTAGATACAGATCTAAGTTTTGATCCTCCAGATTCAAATTTGATACCACATTCCTTAAATAATTTAAGCGAATCATCACTTAACCTGCCTGATTTTTGAACAGCAATTCGAATATTTTCTGTACCCATAATTCTTAAGATAAAAATCAAGCCTCGAAAAAAATTTCGAGGCTTGCTGAAAAAATGTTAAATAAACATTTTTAGAGGATCCTCTAAATATTGTTTCAAAGTTTGTAGAAATGCTGCCCCAGTTGCCCCATCAACAACACGATGGTCGCAAGTAAGCGTTAGCTTCATGATATTGGTGACATAAAACTGACCGTTTTTAACACCTACGGTTTCTTTAATACCACCCACAGCTAAAATACATGATTCTGGTGAATTAATGATCGAAGTGAATTGGTCTATGCCAAACATTCCTAAATTACTTACTGTAAAAGTATTTCCTTCCCAATCCTTGGGTTGTAATTGCTTCGATTTAGCTTTAGCTCCTAAATCTTTGGCCTCAGCTGATATTTGTGCGATTGACTTCTCATTGGCAAAACGAATAACAGGAACCAATAATCCATCTTCCACAGCCACAGCCATACCAATGTGAACGTGTTTATTTACACGAATACGATCTTCCATCCAGTAGGAGTTAACCTTTGGATGTTTAGCCAAAGAAAGAGCCGTGGCTTTAATGACCATATCGTTAAATGAGATCTTAACAGGTAAAGCCTCTACCAAGGTTTTTCTTGCCTCAATCGCTTTATCCATATTAATTTCCATAGTCAAATAAAACTCTGGTGCGCTAAACTTGGATTCAGCTAGACGACGAGCAATTGTTTTCCTCATCTGACTATTTGGAATATCTTCAAAACTTTCTACTCCTGACACAAAATGACCTGTAGCACCACCCGAATTAGGCTGATAATCTTCAACGTCAGATTTAGTAATACGTCCACCATCGCCTGTTCCAGTAATCCAGCTAAGATTATAGCCTTTCTCTTTAGCTAAAGCACGTGCAAGAGGAGAGGCTTTTAATTCAACACCTAGTTGTTTAGATTCTGTATTAGAAGCAGTTACAATTTTTTCTTCTTTGACTGCTGTTACTGAAGCACTTGGAGCAGATTGAACAATTGGACTAGCGACTTCTGCAGGCTTTGGAGCAGTTTTAACTTGCAATAGAGGTTGGAAATCTGTTCCAGGCTCACCAACAATCGCTATAATTCCATCTACAATAACTCCTTCTCCTTCTTTTGCCCCGATATATAATAGAGTACCATCTTCATAGTTTTCCAACTCCATGGTTGCTTTATCTGTCTCAACCTCAGCTATTATATCTCCTGATTTAACAATATCGCCTACTTTTTTTAACCATTTTGCAATAACTCCTTCGATCATTGTATCGCTCATCTTAGGCATCCTAACAACCTTAGCGGGAATCGAACTTAAATCGATTGAAGGACTAGTATCATTAGATGAACTTGGTTCAACAACCGCACCAGAATTTGCAACAATTGGCTCCGAAGCTGTTGGAACATTAGCAGAACTACTAGTTAATAATGAAGAATAATCCTCACCAGGTGTACCAACGATAGCAATAATGCCATCTACTGGAACTGCTTCACCTTGTTTTATTCCAATGTATAGTAAGGTGCCATCTTCATAATTTTCTAACTCCATCGTAGCTTTATCGGTTTCTACCTCGGCTAAAATATCTCCAGATTTAATTACATCACCTTCTTTTTTCAACCAGTTTGCGATAACACCTTCAACCATGGTGTCACTCATCTTGGGCATTCTAATTACTACAGCCATCTTTCGTTTTTTAAAATTCAAAATTACGCTTTAAACGCTTGTTTTTAAAATATTTTTGATAAAATATTTGTCCTAATCTAGTTTTAATACTGCCATGAAAGCTTCTTGTGGAATTTCAACATTCCCAACTTGCCTCATCCTTTTTTTACCTTTTTTCTGTTTTTCTAATAATTTACGCTTTCTGGAAATATCTCCACCGTAACATTTAGCTAAAACATCTTTGCGTAAAGCTTTTACAGTTTCTCTAGCAATGATTTTTTGGCCAATTGCTGCCTGAATAGCAATTTCAAATTGCTGTCTCGGAAGTAATTCCCTTAATTTCTCGCACAATCTTTTTCCCCACTCATAGGCTTTGTCTCTATGTACGATAGCAGAGAGTGCATCAACTTTTTCACCATTTAACATGATATCCAATTTGACCATTTCTCCTTCGACATAACCTTTGAACTCGTAATCTAAAGAAGCATAACCTCTAGAAATTGTTTTCAATTTATCAAAAAAATCAAATACAACTTCAGAAAGCGGCATATCAAATTGTAATTCAACGCGATCAGTAGTTAAATAAATTTGATTTTTCAAAATCCCCCTTTTATCCATACACAAACTCATGATGTTTCCTGTGTACTCAGATTTAGTGATGATTTGAGCTTTGATGTAAGGTTCTTCAATGTAATTGATGAAATTGGTATCCGGTAATTCACTAGGGGCAGAGACCCAAATTTCTTCATTGGATGTAGTAAATACTTTAAATTTAACAGATGGTACGGTAGTTATTACCGTCATGTCAAATTCTCTTTCTAAACGCTCCTGCACAATTTCCATGTGCAACATACCTAAAAATCCGCATCGAAAACCAAATCCCAATGCCATAGAGGTTTCCGGTTCCCAAACTAAAGAGGCATCATTCAATTGCAATTTTTCCATTGCATCTCGTAAATCCTCAAATTCTGTGGTATCAACGGGATAAATACCCGCAAAGACCATGGGTTTAACCTCCTCAAAACCTTGAATAGCTAATTTGCAAGGTGTTGAAACATGGGTAATTGTATCACCAACTTTTACTTCTTTAGCTTCCTTAATACCCGAAATCAAATAACCAACATCGCCAGACTTAATAATTTGTTTGGGAATTTGTTCCAAACCTAGGGTTCCAATTTCATCAGCAAAATATTCTTTGCCGGTATTCATAAATTTTACTTTATCTCCTTTTTTGATTTCACCGTTGTAAATACGGAAAATTACTTCGATACCGCGGTATGAATTAAATGTAGAATCAAAAATAAGCGCCTGCAATTCTCCTTCTGGGTTTCCCTTTGGAGCAGGAATACGTTCTACGACCGCGTCTAAAATGTCTTGTATACCAATTCCTTCTTTCCCTGAAGCATGAATGATGTCTTCTCTTTTACAACCGATTAAATCAATGATTTGGTCAGACACTTCTTCTGGCATTGCTCCTGGCAAATCTATCTTATTTAAAACAGGAATGATTTCTAAATCATGATTTATGGCTAAATATAAATTAGAAATCGTTTGAGCTTCTATCCCTTGAGAGGCATCTACAATTAATAAAGCACCTTCACATGCCGCAATAGAACGAGATACTTCATATGAAAAATCTACGTGGCCAGGAGTATCAATCAAATTAAATGTATAATCTATTCCATCTTTCGGATATGTCATTTGAATAGCATGAGATTTGATCGTAATCCCTCTTTCTCTTTCCAAATCCATATCGTCTAATAACTGATTCATCATATCACGCTTTTGAACCGTGTTGGTAAATTCTATCAAACGGTCTGCCAAAGTGCTTTTCCCATGATCAATGTGTGCAATGATACAAAAGTTCCGTAAATGTTTCATTAAGTATATTTAAAACTAATAATTTGCGCTAATTAACTTCATTAAAATGGCTGAAATATATCCTCCATAAGTACCTATTGCATAGCCTAACAATGCTAAAATTACTCCAAAAGGAGTTAATTTAGGAGATATTGCCGTTGAAATAACTGATGCAGATGCTATTCCGCCAACATTTGCTTGTGATGCAATCGCCATGTAATGGTATGGAGATTTAGTAAATTTCCCTGCTGCAAATATAGCTAATCCGTGAATGCTTATCCATATAAAACCTGTGAATAATAAAATAGGAGTAGAGAATAAATGCCCCAGTGATATTTTTAACCCTATTGAGGCAATAATTAGATAAAGAAAGACAGACGAAACTACATCTCCGCCCATATCGTAAGATTTACTCACCTTAGTTAAACCAAGGCTCAGTCCCAAAACTGTGCTGATTAAAAATGTCCAAAAGCTTTTGTTCAAGAACTCTAAAATCGGAGAATTTGCTAAATAATTTAAAATTAATTGGTGAAAATAACTTCCTAAAAATATGCTAAGTTGCGACATAAAAAAACCTAAACCTAGAATATAAATCAGGTGATTAAAAGAAAATAATTTTTCTCCCTTTGGCTCATTGAAGTCTAAAAAATCACTTTCTAGTGTAATATTAGACTTCATCAAACGATTGATTTGATGTTGAAATGGGATCAAAAAAAGAAGCAAGGTAAGCCACAATTCACCAAAAAAAACATCAACGGTAACTGCTTTCGCAAATTCATTGGAGGTGGGTGAAAATATGGTATTCAATGCCATTTGATTAGCAGTTCCGCCAATCCAAGAACCTGCAATGGTACTCATTCCTTTGTAACTAGCTGAATCGAAGCTTTCGGGAAAAATCAAATGACTTAACCACAATGAAATGGGACCACCGATAATTACCCCCAAAGAACCTGCTAAAAAAACAATCAGAAAACGATTACCTAATGTTTTTAATTTTTTAATAGGTAAGCCCAAGGTGAAATAAAATATACAAAATGGAAGTAAAACTTTAGATAAACTATTGTTTAAATCAGTATTTGAGACATCAATGACCTCTAGCTCTACCAATATCGAAGGTAGGAAATAACAAAATAATAAAGGTGGAATGATCTGAAAGACGAATTTGAAAGGACGTAATTGAACATTTGACAAATAGAATATGCCCGCTATTAAAACGATCAAAAATAATAAGATTGAAAGCTCGTTCTGAATCATTGTTATTTATTCATTAGTTCCTCAATTTCTTCTATTTCCAATGGAATGTCTTTCATTAAATTAATGCTTCCATTTTCTGTTATCAGCAAATTGTTTTCTAAACGTATTCCTAAACCCTCTTCTCTGATGTATATACCAGGTTCACAAGTTAAAACCATGCCAGGGGCGAAGGGTTCGTATTTATCCCAAACATCATGCACGTCAAGTCCTAAATGATGTGCTACACCATGCATAAAGTATTTTTTAAACAGTGGTGACTTAATGTCTTGATTTTCAACATCTTTTCGGCTAAATAATCCAATGTCAATCAATTTACCTTCCATAAATCGTTCGACTTCTTTTTGGTAGTCCACCCAATATATTCCCGGACGCATCAGATCACTTGCAAAATTCAATACATCCAACACAGCTGAATAAACCTGACGCTGCCTTGGTGTGAATTTGCCATTTACTGGAATGGTTCTAGTCATGTCCGCGTTGTAATTAGCATAGGATGCACCCACATCTAATAAAATCAAGTCACCTGAATGACATTCCTTTTCATTTTCAATGTAATGCAAAACACAAGAACTAGCACCCGATGCTATGATAGGAGTGTAGGCAAATCCCCCAGATTTATTTTTAATAAATTCATGAATAAATTCAGCTTCAATTTCGTATTCAAAAACACCCGGTTTTATGAAATCCAAAACTCTTCTAAAACCTTGATTAGTGATTTGAATAGCTTGACTTATGGCAGTTATTTCCTCAACTTCCTTGACCATCCTGATCTTATTCATGATGGGTGCCAATCTTTTTACATCATGTAATGGGTGATTTTTTTTAATTTTACTAACTAATCGATCATTCTGAGTTTCTACATTAGAACTATTTCTTATATGTTCATTTGTTAACATATAAACATGCTCTGAACTGTAAATCAGTGTTTGTAAAACAGCTTCGAAATCAGAAGTCCATTGAATGTTACTTATTCCTGAAATTTCGAATGCCTGTTTTTTTGAAAACTTATGGCCTTCCCACACTGCAATTAATTCAGAGGTTTCGCGCACAAACGCAATTTCACGCATTTGGGCATCATTCGCATCAGGAAATAAAATTAAAATCGTTTCTTCTTGGTCTAAACCTGATAGATAAAATAAGTCACTATTTTGTTTAAATCCCATAGTGCCATCGGCATTAGTTGGCATGATGTCATTAGAACTTATAATGACCAACGATTTAGGGGGTAAGTGACGATAAAGTTTATTTCTATTTTGGATAAATAAATTAGAATCAAAGCTATTGTACCTCATATTTTTAATTATTTAGTCGCTAAATAAATGATTTCATTCAATGGTAAACCCATTTCCGTACTTTTGATTAAACCCAATTTTTCAATCATGTTAACTTCTTTAATCGTAAAACCTGATTTTTTTAACTGATCACCATAATCCCTTCCGTAAATACGTAAATGGTCATCTTGCAAAAAGTGAATTTCGCGCTGTTTAGGATCCGTAATTGTGGCATCCTCATAAGTAGTAGCTAAATCATATCTTTGTGGACTTTGTAACAAAGCAAATCCAGAGGGCTTTAATACACGTCTAATTTCTTGCATACATTGAAAATCATTTTCAACATGTTCTAATACGTGATTACAAAAAATAACATCAAAAGTATCATCCTCAAAAGGAATGTGGTGTAAGTCCATTTTAACTTTTGCAAGAGGAGATTCAATGTCTGCCGTGATGTAATTTGAGCCTAGTAACTTTTCGAATCGATCAATGAAGCAATATTCAGGTGCAACATGTAAAAGTTTCGGCCGGGAAGAAAAAAAATCAGTTTCTTGCTCCAAAAATAAATACATCAAACGATGACGCTCTAATGTTAAGCAGGAGGGACATAGCGCATTTTCCCTTGGATTTAGTCTTCCATAAGGCAAAAACTTTTTGAAATGACCATTGCATACAGGACAATGCACTTGATCCCCTTTTAAAAACAAGGAATACATTTTCAAAAACTGATGCGCTACGAGTTGAATGTATTTTCTTGGGATATTTCTTAAAACCCAGCTAATTAGATATTTCATAAAATAAAAAAGGAAGGTTTTCCATTTTTTCAAAAACCTTCCTTTGGATTAAATTAAAAAGGAATTACATTTCACGAATCCAAATATTGCGAAAGCTCACTGGATTTCCATGATCTTGTAAACTAATCGGTCCAGGGCCATGAACTGGATTTTTAGGTTGGCCGATGTATTCCGTTGTACCTTGTATTTTGGTATGATTTTGAACAACTACCCCATTGTGAATGACAGTTACATAAGCAGGGGTTTCGATTCCACCGTTAATGGTAAATCGAGGTGCTGTGTAAATAATATCATAAGTGTTCCATTCACCCATTTTGGAAGTTACATTGACCAATGGTGCAGATTGTTTGTAAATACTTCCAGCTTGACCGTTTCTGTAAGACCTATTTTGATAAGAATTGAGTACTTGAACCTCGTACATACCTTGCATAAAAATACCTGAATTCCCTTTTCCTTGACTTTTTAGTTTCTCATCCTCAATGGGTGATTGCCATTCTACATGCAATTGGTAATCGGTAAACTTTTGCTTAGTAGAAATGTTGCCAGCTCCTTTTACAACAGTCATTTTTCCGTCCTCTACTTTCCATTTGGCTGGACTTCCATCCTTAACGGTTTCCCAATTATCCAAATTTTTACCGTCAAATAAGATAATAGCATCTGAAGGTACAATACCTGGTGAAATCACTTTTACCTCTGGATCCCAGAATTCTGTGACATCTGGTTTAGTTGGATTAGTTACCACATTTCTGTGGTCTTGTGCAAATAGGGGCGTAGTCGCCGATGCTATTACGGTAATTGCAATACACTTAAAGTAATTTTTCATGTCAGTAAGATTTTTTGTAAAACAATTTTACTTAATTTTTTGCAATAAAAAAACCGGTCTATGCCGGTTTTTTACAAAATAGAAGTAAAATTATTTAGCAAAACTTGCTTTAATTTCTTCAACATCTACCAATTTAATAATTGGACGTTGTTTTAAAATTTTGATAGCAGCTACTTTATTATTCGCTACTGCTTTATTTCTTCTGTCTTTTCTTTTTAATCTTGTTACAGCCATGTCTATGATAATTTGGTCTGCGAAATTACAATTTTTCGACTATAATTCAAAAAATCTTTATTAATTAATTATTTTTGTGTTTTAGAACTATGCAAAAGCCAAGCAACGCAAGAGGTACAAGAGATTTTGGTCCATATGAAATGGCCAAAAGAAAGTATGTTTTCAGTACTATTCAAAATCATTTTGAGAATCATGGATTCCAAGCAATAGAAACACCAGCCATTGAAAATTTAGCTGTATTGACAGGTAAATACGGAGAAGAAGGTGATCAATTATTGTTTAAAATCCTTAATTCGGGTGATTATTTGAATGGTTTAAGTGAAAATGACTTCACTAGTGGACATAAATCATTCACCGAGAAAATTTCAGAAAAAGGTTTGAGATATGACCTAACGGTTCCTTTCGCGCGATTTGTTTCTATGAATCGAAATGATTTAGCGTTCCCTTTTCGTAGATACCAAATTCAACCCGTTTGGAGGGCGGATCGTCCACAAAAAGGTAGGTACAGGGAATTTTATCAATGTGATGCAGATATCATTGGGTCAAATTCATTGGTAAATGAAAGTGAATTAATCTCTTTATTTCAATCCGTATTTTCTAGTTTGAATTTAAAAACCAATTTATTTATCAATTCCCGTAAAATTTTGACGGGTATCGCTGATAAAATTGGAAAAATCGACCAATTTGTAGATTTCGCCATAGCATTGGATAAACTTGATAAAATTGGTTGGACGAAGGTTGCAGAAGAATTAGGGGCTAAAGGGTTTTCGCTCACGGAAATTGATAAATTGGAACATCTAATCAACTTCAAAGGGAATAATGAAGAATCCATCATCTTATTGGAAACCTTTTTTGAAAAAAATGAAATTGGTTTATCCGGGATTAATGAAATTAAGCAGGTATTTGAGTTAGTAAAATGCAATGGTTTCGATAATTCGAATATAATTTTTGATTTTAGATTAGCTAGAGGATTGAGTTATTATACGGGTTTAATTTATGAAGGTAAGGCGGTAGATTTGCCATTTGGGTCCATTGTGGGAGGAGGACGATATGATGATTTAACAACAGCATTTGGTTTACCTAATATGTCTGGAGTTGGAATATCTTTCGGAATTGAACGAATCATTGATGTAATGAACGAATTGAATTTATTTCCAGATGTAAGTTCTAGTGGAAGTAAAGTTTTATTTACCTATTTTAACGTACAAGGACAATCAGAAGCTTTGAAATATGTTTCCATTTTAAGAAAAAACAATATACCCTCTGAAATTTATCCTGATATTTCCAAAGTCAAAAAAGCGTTTGAGTTTGCAGATAAAAAGAATATACCTTTTGTAGCGGTAATTGGTGAATCAGAAATTCAAGAAAATAAAATTAGCCTTAAAAACATGAAAAATGGAGAACAACAATTGCTCTCCATTTCAGAACTTATCCAAGCTTTAAATTAAATTTATCGCCATTGTTTAAATTGGTTGATTAATCCATTGGTTGAACTATCATGCGTTTCAATTTTATCCAAATTTTCTAATTCAGGTAAAATTGAATTAGCCAATTGTTTTCCAAGTTCAACACCCCATTGGTCATAACTAAAAATGTTCCAAATTACTCCTTGGACAAAAATTTTGTGCTCATACATGGCAATTAATGAACCTAATACTCGGGGAGTTAATTTTTTAAATAGAATTGAATTAGTAGGTTTATTTCCTTCAAAAACTTTGTAGGGAGCCAATTTAGCTATATCAATTTCATTTAAACCAGCTTTGCTCAATTCTGCCTCAACTTCTTCTTTTGACTTTCCATTCATCAATGCTTCTGTTTGTGCGAAAAAATTAGACATCAACAAAGTGTGATGATTCCCTAATGCATTGTGCGATTGCGCAGGAGCCATAAAATCCGCTGGAATGATTTGTGTACCTTGGTGAATTAACTGGTAAAAAGCATGCTGTCCATTGGTTCCAGGTTCCCCCCAAATGATAGGACCAGTTTGGTAATCAACTCTTTTGCCGTTTCGATCTACTGTTTTTCCATTAGATTCCATGTCGCCTTGTTGAAAATAGGCGGCAAATCGGTGCATATACTGATCATATGGTAATATTGCTTGAGAAGCAGCATTCCAGAAATTTACGTGCCAAACGCCTATCATGGCTAAAATAACAGGTATATTTTGGTCAAATTGATTGTTTTGAAAATGGTCGTCCATCTCATGCGCGCCATCTAATAATTCCTCAAAATGATCGTATCCGATACCTAAACAGATTGAAAGGCCAATCGCAGACCACAATGAATAACGTCCACCTACCCAATCCCAAAAAACAAACATATTGGAAGCATCTATTCCAAATTTCTCTACTTGCTCTTTATTGGTTGAAAGGGCAACAAAATGTTTTGCCACAAATTTTTGATCCTTTGCACTATTCAAAAACCATTCCCTAGCAGAAAAGGCATTGGCCATTGTCTCTTGAGTGGTAAATGTTTTGGAAGCTATCAAAAACAGTGTCGTTTCTGGATTTAAATGTTTGACTGTCTCGGCTATATGAGTTCCATCTACGTTACTAACAAAATGGATGTTTAAATGATTTTTGTAGGGTTTTAGTGCTTCGGTAACCATGACAGGCCCCAAATCTGACCCGCCAATCCCAATATTCACTACGTCAGTGATGGATTTATTTGTAAAACCTTTCCAATTACCCGAAATGACATTGTTTGAAAATTCTTTCATGTGAGCCCTTACCTCATGAATGTCTGACATAATATCAACTCCGTCTAGCAATAAAGAAGTACCTTTCGGTTTACGCAAAGCTGTATGAAGCACCGAACGATTTTCTGTCTGATTGATTTTTTCACCTGAAAACTGAGATTGAATTGCTTCTGCTAATTGACATTCTTGCGCTAAGTTCATCAAAGATGATAAAGCTGGTTTATCAATTCGATTTTTCGAAAAATCGATAAAAATATCATTGAATAAAATACTAAAATCTACTTGTCGGCTAGAATTTTCCTTGAACAAATCTTTCAAATGTTTGTCCTTTAATCGTAAAAAATCAAGCTCTAATTGTTTAAATGAGTTTGTTTGAGAAAAATTAATTGATGATAACATGTATTATTTTATTAAAATTGAGTTAAAGTCACTTTCTGATCCCAAAAATACATTATAATCGATGGATTTAGAACTACCTGGCACTTTTCCAAGTGTATTATGCTGCCACATTAATAAATTTTCGCGGAATTTGATTTCTTTTCGCTCATAACTAGCTAACCAGACTTTGTATTTTGTAAATGAATCGTCACCATCGATAATAAGCTCATAAAGCTTGGAATTGGTATATAGTATGGGTAAAACATCAAAATGATTTTGAATGTAATCTAAAAATTTAATGAGGTCTTTTTTAATTTGGATTTTAGGTTTACCATATTGTCCTTCAAAATCACAGACAGGAGGGAGGTCACCCTTTTCCAATTTAACAGTTTTGCAAAAATTTTTAGCTTGTTCAATTGGGTCTCTACTTGCAATGTAAAAATGGTAAGCACCACGTACAAAACCGTGTTTCTTAGAATTATTCCAATTTTTAGAAAAATGCGAGTCCTTAAGTGTTTTACCCTCAGTAGCCTTAATGAATACAAACTTCAAAGAAGTTGTATCAAACAAGTCGGCCTGCTTAATAGCTTTCCACTGTAAATCTCCATTGTAGTGAGAAACATCTATACCATGAATGGGGTAATTTTGAGGAATATCAATCTCTGCAATCTGGCTGTAATCAAACTGGAATTCGCTTGTTTTTTTGGGGAAAATAATCAAAACAAGAACCAGAACTATTGCAATAAAAATAGCTTTTAAAAAAACAGAACTGATTCTTGATTTAGGCATTCCTCAATAAACTTTACAAATTAGGCTGTGGTGTTTTTCTTAAATAAGGTTTTATTTCAGTATAACCTTTTGGAAACTTAACATCGGCCTCTTCATTGGATACAGATGGAATGATAATAACATCCTCACCGAGAACCCAATCGGCAGGAGTGGCCACTTGGTAATTTGCTGTTAATTGCAAAGAATCGATCACTCGAAGTAGCTCAGTGAAATTTCTGCCCGTAGATGCTGGGTAAGTTAAGGTTAATTTGATTTTTTTATCCGGTCCTATGATAAATACTGATCGCACTGTCGCTTTTTCAGAAGCATTTGGATGAATCATATCATATAACATTGCCACTTTTTTTTCAGGATCAGCGATGATCGGAAAATTCATTTTGGTATGATTAACTTCTTCAATATCAGGAACCCATTTGTTATGTGATGCCAGACTGTCGACCGAAATAGCAATGGTTTTTACCCCGCGTTTCGTGAATTCACCATTGAGCAAAGCAGTTCTACCTAGCTCAGTTGTACAAACTGGAGTAAAATCAGCAGGATGGCTGAAAAATAATACCCAAGCATTTTCCATCCATTCATGGAAATTAATGTTACCCATGGTTGTATCTGCGCTAAAATCTGGCGCGATATCTCCTAATCTTAATGACATAATGAATTAATTTAAGGTGAAATAATTAACAAAAATTGGGGAACAAGAATTGTAGACATAAAGGTATCTAGTATTTGAATAACAAAAAAGCGATACTAAATATTAGCATCGCTTTTAAAATTACACTTCATCAACAAACTAAAAACCATTTAATTATTTGGCTGTAGGAGAAGGATTCGAACCTCCAAGATGCGGTTAGCCGCGACACAGAACTAACAAATAGTGGTCAACCCATTATGCCGCGTTTATCCCGAACTCATCACCCCCGAGACAGGAGGGCATGTCTGCCAATTTCATCATCCTACAATAAAATTAATTACCTTTGTAATTAACATGATGTAAATATAAGATAGTAATTTTAAACTTTCAAATTTTTTAATAAAATTATCAGTTTTTTGATTTTATTTGAATTAAACGCTTTTATTTTTGAAAATATTACATGGAAAAGAAATTTGACTTAGATCCTTTGGATTATAAAATTCTTGAAATTTTAGTTAAAGATGCTAATTTACCTTATACTGAAATTGGTTTACGGTTGGACGTATCTGGAGGGACGGTTCATGTACGAATGAAGAAAATGGAGTCCTATGGTATTGTTAAAGGTGCACAACTACTCATTGATTATTCCAAGATCGGCTGGGACATTACAGCTTTTTTAGGAATATATTTAGACAAGAGTTCTTTGTATGAAGACGTTGCCAAACAATTGGAAAATATACCTGAAGTTGTAAATATCCATTACACAACGGGTATCTATTCTATTTTTGCGAAAATCATTTGTCGAGATACACAGCATTTAAGAGAAGTTCTTCATGATAAAATCCAACGAGTTAAGGGAATTCAACGTACAGAAACGTTTATATCATTGGAAGAAAGTTTAATTCGAAATGCACCTTTATTGTAAAATTATTCACTTATTTGGAATGAATCTTAATAAAATGATTTTTCTATCCATTTACTTTGTAATTTTGTTTACTTTTTAAATACACATTATGGCTGGCAAAGAAGAAGATCTTTTATTAGAAGTTACAAATTCAGAGTATAAATATGGGTTTGAAAGTCATTTCGAGACAGATGAAGCACCCATTGGACTAGATGAATCAACCATTAGATTTATTTCCAATAAGAAAAATGAGCCCGAATGGATGTTTGAATGGCGATTAGCAGCGTTTCGCCATTGGAAAACTTTATCAGAACCTACCTGGGCTAATTTACATTATAAACCAACGGATTATCAATCGCTAAAATATTATTCAGCACCGGTTCAAAAGAAACAATTGAATTCATTGGATGAAATAGACCCAGAACTTCGTTTGACTTTTGAAAAATTAGGTATATCCTTGGATGAACAAAAAAGATTATCCAATGTAGCTGTAGATGCAGTAATTGATTCGGTATCCGTTGCAACTACCTTCAAAGAAACTTTATCAGAGAAGGGAGTCATTTTTTGTTCCATTTCAGAAGCTATCAAAGAACATCCTGAGTTAATTAAAAAATACCTTGGTAGTGTTGTGCCTGTAAAAGACAACTTTTATTCAGCCTTGAATTCAGCTGTATTTTCAGATGGTTCTTTTTGTTACATTCCAAAAGGTGTTCGTTGTCCAATGGAGTTATCAACTTATTTCAGAATTAACGCCTCGGGAACGGGACAATTTGAAAGAACTTTGATCATTGCAGAAGATGACTCATATGTTAGCTATTTAGAGGGTTGTACGGCTCCTATGAGAGACGAAAATCAATTGCACGCCGCTGTTGTTGAAATTTATGTTCACAAAAATGCAGAGGTAAAATATTCGACAGTTCAGAATTGGTACCCCGGAGATAAAGAAGGTAAAGGAGGTATTTATAATTTTGTAACAAAACGTGGAATTTGCGATGGTGCGCATGCTAAGCTATCTTGGACACAAGTAGAAACAGGTTCAGCTGTAACATGGAAGTATCCTTCAGTAATTTTAAAAGGAGACTATTCCATCGGAGAGTTTTATTCTGTTGCCGTTACCAACAATTACCAACAAGCAGATACTGGCACTAAAATGATCCACCTTGGAAAGCATACCAAATCAAGAATTGTTTCGAAAGGGATTTCAGCAGGATTTTCACAAAATTCTTATCGAGGTTTAGTTCAAATTTCCAAAAGAGCAGATTCTGCCAAAAATTTCTCACAATGTGATTCCTTATTATTGGGCGATAAATGTGGAGCACATACTTTCCCATATTTGGAAGTAAAAAATAACACAGCTTCCGTTGAACACGAGGCAACAACTTCTAAAATAGGAGAGGATCAAATATTTTATTGTAATCAAAGAGGTTTGTCCACAGAAACAGCTATTGCTTTGATAGTTAATGGTTATGCTAAAGAAGTATTAAACCAATTACCGATGGAATTTGCTGTAGAGGCTCAAAAATTACTAGCCATATCCTTGGAAGGATCCGTTGGTTAATTATTTAATGCCACCTGTGTGAATGGCCAAAATTTTGGAATTCACAGGAAAATAATCTTCTTCAATTAATTGATAGAGCCTATGAAACATCTTTCCGGTGTAAATAGGCTCTATTTTTATGTTATTTTCATTATGGAATTGTTTGCAAAAATTCCTTAAATGATCCTCAATTTTCCCATATTTTGGTGAGTCTTTTTGTTCAATAAATGTAAGATTATTTGGGAAATAGTCAAGTTCTGTAAGGTGCATTGTTAACTCATCTAAATTCCTTAAGGTCATGATTCCTAAAATTTTACTTTTAGACAATTTTGAAAGTCCTAAGGCCGTAGTACCAGTCCCAACTGCCAATGATATAAAGTCAAAATCGCCTTGTGAACTAATTTCTAGTGCCATTGGCGCCACACTTGTTATTCCAAGTTCAGAATAACCACCTTCTGGAATAATGAGGTAATTGTTAAGGTTTATAATCGATTCAGGTATTGTTTTTTGTTTATAAGTTTCTCTGTTGACAAAAACCAATTTCATTCCCCAATTCGACATTTGATATAGGTAAAGGTTGCTGTTTATGTTTAATTCATCACCTCGGATTATTCCGATGGTTTCTAAACCCAATTTATTGCCAAGATAGGCCAATGCATATAAATGGTTAGAATACGCCCCTCCAAAACTAATAAACCCAAGATTATTATTTTTTTGTGCGATTTGAATATAATCCTTTAATTTGCGCCATTTATTACCAGATATGTAGGGATTTATTAAATCATCTCTTTTAATAAATAATCGCAACTTTTTTTTAACACATAAATCATTTGTTATTTCTTCAATCGGGGATGGTAAATTCAGATTTAATAAATTTAATGTTCGTATGTCCATAGATAATGAAATTGATCCAATAGAATCAGAGGATGATTTATTTGAGCATTTTAATTTTATTGTAGACAAAGGTCAACAATTAATGAGAATAGATAAATATTTGCAATTGAAAATTTCAAATTCTAGTCGTTCCAAAATACAAACAGGCATTGAGTTAGGTTTAGTTAAATTAAATGGCCTTTTGATCAAATCCAATTACCGTGTAAAACCCTTTGATGAAATAAGTGTCTCTTTTGCTCATCCGC
The DNA here is from genome assembly GCA_044372695.1 of Spirosomataceae bacterium. Taxonomy (GTDB): domain Bacteria; phylum Bacteroidota; class Bacteroidia; order Cytophagales; family Spirosomataceae; genus Aquirufa. Next base: position 8,913 of record JBILRJ010000009.1, on the reverse strand, counting down.
CACGTGATACAGATGTAATTGCTGAAAATATACCTTTGGAAATTATTTATGAGGATAGTGAATTAATGATTGTCAATAAAAATGCTGGAATGGTTGTACATCCAGCACACGGAAATTGGTCTGGTACCTTGGTGAATGGATTGTTGTATCATTGTCAAAATTTACCTGGTAGCAATAATATACGCCCAGGATTGGTCCATCGAATAGATAAAGATACTTCTGGTTTGTTGGTTATTGCTAAATCAGAATTTTCAATGGCTTATTTAGCCAAACAGTTTTTTGATCACACAATTCATCGAACTTATTATGCCATTTGTTGGGGAACACCCAAAGAAAATAGGGGAACTTTGATAGGAAAAATTGCTCGAAGTCCGAAAGACAGAAAGGTAATGGCCATATTTCCAGAAGATCATTCGGAAGGAAAATTAGCCATAACACACTACGAAGTGATCGAATCTTTTGGTTTTTGCTCCTTAATCAAATTCAATTTAGAAACGGGTAGAACTCACCAAATTAGAGCTCATTCAATGTCGATGAATCATCCTTTGTTCTCAGACGCGACTTACGGTGGCAATAAAATCCGTTATATGAGTTCCATGGCTAATTTTAAAACCTTGGTAGATAATTTATTGAAAGTGTGTCCCAGACAAGCATTGCATGCATATTCATTGGAAATAGAACATCCTACAACCAAAGAAAGAATGTATTTTGAAAAAGAATTTCCAGCGGATATGACACAATTACTTGAAAAACTTAGAAAATTAGTCTAAAATGGAGAATATAATTATTAGAAAAGCGGTCAAAGAAGACGCTGATACAATATTAGAGTTGGTTAAAAAATTGGCTCTTTTTGAATTAGCACCTGATGAGGTAAGTGCGAGCACTCAAGATTACATCGAAAATGGATTTAACGAACATCCGCTTTTTGAATCTATTATCAAAATCAATTAGCAGGATTTTCTTTGTGGTATTTCCGATTTTCTACTTGGAAAGGGAAGAGGTTCTATTTAGAAGATTTATATATCAATGAAGAATTTAGGGGATTAGGTTTAGGAAAACTTCTTTTGGAGGAATGTATCCAAGAAGCTAAACGGACGAATTGCAAAGGAATGATGTGGCAAGTTCTAGAATGGAACCATTCTGCTATCGAATTTTATAAAAAGTATGGAGTAAAACTCGATGAAGAATGGATTAATGTAAACTTGGACTTATAATGATTTGCGGTCTTGAAAATAACATTCATTAGCAATTCGTCCCTTTTCTTTGTTCAAGATCATTTCTGCAGCTTTTTTACCCATGCCCAAAAAATCATTGGAAATTACGGAAATCCCGTCAGATATAATTTCTTTCAATGGTGTATCATCATAAGAAATGACACCAATTTCTTGACCAAATTTCCAATTCTTTTTATTGCACCAATTAATCATTTTGATTAATTCAAATTCTCTAAAAACAATGTAGGCTTGATTTTCCTGAATATCAATAGACTCTTCCAAATCCGGAATTATATCAAAAGTAATATCATTTTCTTCACAAAATTGTGTAAATCCTTTAATGATGCCATTAGGTGTGTATTGGAAACTTTTTTGACTCAACACTAGATTTAAACAAGCATATTTCCGGATTTGAGTGAGGCATTTATTTAAACCTTCGTAAATATTTGATTCAAAATTTTGGAATAAAATAGCATAGTCGCTACCAAATTCTTGAATATCAATATCTAACACCAATAATTTATCTTTAGGAATTTTAGAGACAATTTGTGATACACTAATATTAAAATGCGGTAATATAATGTAGTGATTATATTTACCCAAATTATCTGAAATTAACGATTCAAAAAGCTTAATATCATGATAATGAAAAAATAAATTATAGGAAACATTTTCAAGATTTGATAAAATACTTTCCAAAAGAATTTCCTTATACGGAGTTAATGAATCCATTAAAATAAAAAGGTGCATGTTACTTCTCGTATCAGTACTTGACACGAAAAATCCTTTACCGTGTTGTGATGTAATCAAACCTCGTTCTCTTAATTCATCATAAGCTTTAGTTACGGTCATTCTTGCCATTCCAAAATCATTTGCCACCGCATTAATGGATGGTAATTGTTCCCCTTTGGCTAAACGTCCAGAATCAATGGAATCGACAATACCTTCAATGAGTTGAAGATACTTTGGTTTATTACTTGATGGATCAAAATTAATCATATGATTGTTTTTAATGTACCATTATCTGTTTTTCAATATCTTCCAAAGATGACCCCTTGGTTTCAGGCATTAAAAACATGACATAAAGTAATTGTCCTACCATCATAAGTCCGAAAAAACTAAAGATGACCGTTCCACCAAATTGATCTGTGAAAATAGGAAAGAAATTAGCTACCAAAGCAGCTAAAACCCAATGTACCAATGAACCAAATGCCATACCAGATGCCCTTACTGAATTAGGGAATATTTCAGAGATGAATACCCAAATAACGGAACCTTGACCCACTGCATGAGAGGCAATGAAAACGAAAATATAAATAGGTACAAATTTGAACGATTCTGTGTAGAAAGAATAAGCAATCAATGATAAAGATAAAATATATCCGAAAGAGCCAATGTACATTAATTTTCGACGGCCAACTTTGTCTATTAAAAACCAACCCAATAAGGTAAATAATAAATTGGCCACTCCGATACCTGCAGTTGATAGCAAAGCCCCTTCTTTGCCCAAACCTGTTAATTCATAAATTCTTGGAGCATAATAAATAATGGCATTTATTCCTGACATTTGGTTGAAAAATGAAAAAAGAAAAGCCAATAATAATGGTAGAAAAAATTTCTTGGAAAATAACTTATCAGATTTATTAGCAGATGATTCGGCATTTTTCAAAATTCGATTTAACGTAATTTGAGGCTCTGGATCTGCCAGTTTAAGTACTTCAAGTGCAGCAAGTGGATTGTTTCTTTTCAGTAATAGAAACTGTGGAGTTTCAGGCGTAAACAATATTAAAAAAGAAAATATGAGACTAGGTATTCCTACAACGCCAAGCATTAATCTCCAGTCATTTTCGCCGCCTTGTAGTAAATAATTTGATACATATGCGATCAAAATCCCTAAAACGACATTCAATTGAAATGATATAACAAGTTTGCCACGATGCTTGGCAGGAGCAATTTCCGATATATAGATAGGAGCGACCACAGATGAAGCTCCAATTCCTAAACCTCCCAAAAATCTAAATATCATAAAGTAATTTACATCAGGTGCTAAGGCTGCACCTATAGAGGAAACGAAAAAACTAACACCAATCCAAAACAACGTAATTTTTCTGCCAAATTTATCGGCAGGGAAACCTCCTAAGGCGGCTCCAACTACGGTACCGTATAAGGCGGTAGCTACGGCCAAACCATGGGTCCAACTATCCAAGTGCCAAAGCTTTTGAATGGCTAATTCTGCACCCGATATAACAGCTACATCTAAACCAAAAAGCATTCCTCCCAATCCGACTGTAATGGACCAAAAAATTACATGTTTGTTCATAAATTAATATTTAATCATTTAATAATCAACTTCTCAACTTTTGGAAGAAATAGCAAAGATATTAAACTTGTTAACATTCCTAAAATTATTAATAATACCAAAGCTTTGCGTAAGGTATACAAATCAGACAAATATCCAATCAATACAGGACCAATTAAAAAGCCAACATAGGCTATTGTAGAAACCCCAGCGATCGCTACTGAGGCTGTTGTTTGTTTTGAATTACCTGCAGCAGAATAGATGATTGGAACGATGATAGAAATACCTAATCCTGCGATAAAGCAACCAAAAATCATGGTAGTGATATAATTACTTATGAGTAAAATACTTATTCCCAGTGCTATAAATGCGCCACTAAAAACCAAAACTCGTTTAATGCCAAATTTATTTGAAATAAAATCTCCTATCAATCTACCTAAAACCATGGCAAAAGCAAAAAAAGAAAATCCAATAGAGTTAGGATATTTGGAAATTAAGATGGTTTCTTTAAAATAAATGGTAATCCAATCTGCCATAGCACCTTCGCAAAGCATACCACAAAATGCAATGAAAGACAGAATAATTAAAAATGAATTGAGATTAAAAAAACGACCATTGGGGCGATCCACTTGTTTTTTCTGAGGTTCTTCATTTATTAAATACTTCTGGAAAATCCATATGAAAATCAAATTTAGGAAAGCAATGATGCTAAAATGCAATAGTGTTGAAATTTCCATTTGGGAAATAACTCCACCTATCATGGATCCTAACATTAAGCCAATCGAAAAGATGGCATGAAAACTAGACATGATGGTTTTACCAGTTTTACCTTCCAAAGTTACCACTTGTGTGTTCATGGAAATATTTAAAAGGTCACCTACCATCCCAAATAAAAATAATCCCAGAAAGAGTTGGTAACTGTTTTGGATGATTCCCAACATCGGCAAAATAATAATGTAACCAATGACAGACCAAACACATACCATTTTAGATCGATAAATGGTTAATAACCAACCTGCCAATGGTAAAGAAATCATTGATCCAATAGGCAATCCCATTAATAATCCACCCAACTGAGCATCAGATAACTGAAGAGAGTCTTTGAAATCAGGTATTCTAATCGCCCAACTTGCGAAATTGATCCCACACAATAAAAATAATATTCCTATGGAAATCCTATTTTTAATCATTTTAAAGAAATAATTCTTTGACCTCAAGCCAATTATTTACTCTTTCATAACCTGTGATCATTGTGTTGTGAGGAGCGGTAAATAGGATAGGGGTTCCTGTGAAAGTTTTCAGGTTTTTTTCATGATCATCAATTAGATAATCAGCTTGAATCATGTATTTATGGCCACAAAATACAATATTAGTCCAACTTATAAAAGGAAAATGAATTGACATCCACTCTATTTTTTCTTTTATGGAATTGGGGAATTCTGTAGCAGCAGAGACAATGAAAATCTCGTAATGATTTTGTAAGGCAGCTAAAACTTCAATGGCATCCTCTTTGACAGCTATATCGGAAAAGAAACCAGGTTCCTTTAAAAATGAATTATTCGCTAAATAATCTTGATAGAATTCATACTTTAACGGAGTTTCAGCGAACAAATCATGGTAATTATAGGATTTATTGAAGCGGTTATTAATTTCATCGACAATTTTCATGGAGGTGTCTGCCATTACATCATCCATATCTACAGCTATTCTTTTCATAATAATAAAAAAAAACTCCCCAAATTTTGGGGAGTTCTTGGTTAAATAAATTTGAATAATTACATCATTCCACCCATTCCGCCACCACCTTGACCATGTCCATGAGCAGGTTCTGCAGCTGGTTTATCAGCAATTACACATTCTGTTGTTAACAATAATCCTGCGATAGAAGCCGCATTTTCCAAAGCTAAACGAGTCACCTTTGTAGGGTCAATGATACCTGCAGCAATCATATTCTCATATTTATCTTCACGTGCATTGTAACCAAAGTCATCACTACCTGCTTTAACAGCATTGACTACAACTGAACCCTCGCCACCTGCATTGGCAACAATTGTACGAAGAGGTGATTCAACTGCTTGACGAATGATATTAATACCCGTTGTTTGATCTTCATTTTCACCTACTAAGGTATCCAAAGAAGAAATAGCACGAATAAGAGCTACACCACCACCAGCGATAATTCCTTCTTCAACTGCAGCACGAGTAGCATGCAATGCATCATCTACACGGTCTTTCTTTTCTTTCATTTCAACTTCAGTAGCTGCACCAATGTAAAGAATCGCTACACCACCAGATAACTTGGCTAAACGCTCTTGTAATTTTTCACGATCATAATCAGAAGTAGTATTCTCAATTTGAGCTTTGATCTGATTTACACGATTGGTGATATCATCTTTAGAACCAGCACCATTTACAATGGTAGTATTGTCTTTGTCAATGATCACTTTTTCCGCTTGACCTAAGTATTCAATTGTTGCATTTTCCAATTTAAAGCCTCTTTCTTCGGCAATAACTGTACCACCAGTCAAAATAGCGATGTCTTCTAACATGGCTTTTCTACGGTCACCAAAACCTGGAGCCTTAACAGCAGCAACTTTCAGTGCACCACGAATTTTGTTTACTACTAGGGTAGCCAAAGCTTCACCATCTACGTCTTCGGAAATGATTAATAAAGGTCTACCTGTTTGAGCTACAACCTCAAGTACAGGTAACAATTCTTTCATAGAAGAAACTTTTTTCTCAGAGATAAGAATGAAAGGTTTTTCTAATTCTACTTCCATTTTATCGGTATTGGTAACAAAATAAGCAGATAAATATCCACGATCAAATTGCATACCTTCCACTGTTTTAACTTCTGTCTCTGTTCCTCTAGCTTCCTCAACAGTGATAACACCTTCACGACCTACTTTATCCATTGCAGACGAAATCATTAAGCCAATTTCAGAATCATTGTTAGCCGAAATGGTAGCAACTTGTGCGATTTCATTTGAAGTTGTAATAGGACGAGACTGTTTTTTAAGATCAGTAACAATTGCGTCAACTGCTTTCTCAATACCTTTTTTCAAGTCCATTGGATTTGCACCTGCTGCAACATTTTTAGACCCAATCGTATAGATAGACTGTGCCAAAACTGTAGCAGTGGTAGTTCCATCTCCAGCTTGATCTGCAGTTTTAGATGCAACTTCCTTCACCAATTGAGCACCCATGTTCTCAACTGCATCTTCTAACTCAATTTCTTTTGCTACTGAAACACCATCTTTTGTAATGGATGGTGAACCAAACTTCTTATCAATAATTACATTACGACCTTTAGGTCCCAATGTAACTTTAACAGCATTTGCAAGGGTATCAACCCCTCTTTTCAATTTTTCTCTAGCTTCGCTATCAAAATATAATTCCTTTGCCATATGGTAAATTCTTTTTACGGATTTAATAAAAATTTAAAACTATAAAACTGCGAACAAATCTGATTCGCGCATGATTAAATAATCCTTACCTTCAATTGTTATCTCTGTTCCAGAATATTTACCATACAAAACTAAATCGCCAACTTTAACAGTAATTGGCTCATCTTTCTTTCCACTTCCAACAGCCACTACCACGCCTTTTTGCGGTTTTTCTTTGGCTGTATCTGGAATAATAATACCAAATGCTGTTTTTTCTTCAGCTACAGCGGGTTCAACGACAACTCGGTCTGCTAAGGGTTTGATACTTAAATTTGACATGTTAATAAATTTTAGGTTTTTAAAATAACACTATCTAAAATTAGATAATGAAGCAAATAACTGCACAGACTATGCCAACAAAATAAATACTGCAATTTTGTCAGGTAAAATTATAATTGATTATTTCTTAGGTGCAGGCTGCATAGGAGCTGGAGCACTTGGAATTGCTTTTGTAGCTGCCTTTTCAACATTGATCGATTGAATTGTATCCGTTTTCCCAGATGATATGGTGAAATTTGTGACTAATACCAAAACCAAAATGGCAATGGAAAATCCCCAAGTTAATTGCTCAACTAAATCGCCAGTCTTTTGAACGCCAAACATTTGCGTGGCTCCAGATGAAGAGAATTCACCACTTATACCTCCACCTTTTGGGTTTTGCACCAAAATTAAAACAATAAGTAATGCCGAAAATAATACGATTAGTGAAATGAGTAAAGTAAACATAATTGATATTTAAATTATTTTATTTTTTAAGTCAAAAATTTGATTTGCAAAGTAAATGCTTTTTTCAGGTTTATTCAAACTTAATTGTTCATAAATGCGAATTGCTAAGTCAAACTTCCCTTGTTTAATTAATATTTTAGCGAAAGTCTCTGAAACGGGTAAACTTTTCAATGTTTCATTTTCTTCAGAAATCTGCTTATCATCTTGTTCAAAATCTTTAAAATCTTTTTTCGGCTTAGAAATACTTGGCAAATTGATTAAAAAACGATCAATTAAATCATTTTGAGATAATTGGGCCAAATCCTGATCACTTTGAACAAGATTATTTTTTGGCATATAATCTGGTGCATCAATTATTGAAAAATAATAATTAACACGATTAAATGATTGCAAAGCAATTTTTTTCTGTTCTATTCCAGAATAGGACTCATTCCATTTTAACAAATAAAAAAATGGGTACTTTTCTTTATCTAATTCAATATGTCTTAAAACTGACTGATTTTCTCTATCAATTTTATTCAATAAAAACCATAAACTTTGTGCTTTGTTCATATTACCAATCTCCTGCAATTTTATTAAATAAATCGAGAATAATTTGATCTAACATTTTTGGAATTAATACTTTTTCTACCTGCGATATGGTTTGATTCTGTGGAAAATCTTGATAAAAAGAAAATTCCTGTTCGAAATTTTTATCCTCGTTGTATTTATTGCTTAGTTTAAACAGTATTTTAAGAGTAATCCTATTCAATCCAGCTTTATCGTCTGAAGTAGGAGCTTGCGGACTCAATTCATAACCGGTAATCGTTCCTTCCAAAACTAAATCTGGATTTTGTGAACTCAATTTCAAAGAAGTATTACGTTGAAAATATTCTTTGATCTTTTCATTTACCTCCAAACTTAAATTAGTGGGACCACCTGCTATTTCAACACGCACGTTATTAATTTGGATTGTTTTTAAATTTTCATCCAAACTTGCTCCTCTAAAACTGTAACAAGAGCAAAATACCAATTGAGTGAATATTGTCACCAAAAGCAATTTAAGACAAATCTTCAAGGTCATATTGTTTAATTTTACGGTACAATGTTCGTTCTGAAATCCCCAAATCTTTGGCTGCGTACTTGCGCTTTAACTTGTTTTTTTTAAGTGCTTTAATGATAATTTCTTTTTCTTGTTTCTCCAATGAGAATACATCTTCATTATCCCCTAACTTTACTTCTTGAATAA
>JBILRJ010000142.1:0-7812 GCA_044372695.1 Spirosomataceae bacterium | reverse complement strand
ATTTGTTTTATTCTTATTCAAGAAACTTTGGTAAAAAGCAGACTTAACAGTTGAATCCAAACTTGCACTTTTTCCTGTTTTGAGCATTTCTTGCATTTGGCTATCCCATAAATTCCACTGAAAATGATGGGCTTGGGGCATAAAATTTCCCTTCGTAGAATTGATCAACATTAAATTACTGTTTTTTAAATGTTTGGCATCGATTGATACATCACCATAGATCAACAAATTTTGACTACTAATTTGATTAATGTTATAGCTCCAATCAAGTTGAATATGTAATTCTTTCGCTATCCGACTGATTATGCCCATGTCAGGATGAGGTGCATTTGCTAGACCAATAATTTTCGCCCGATGCTCCATAATGAGCCAATCTGCCGACTTTTCTGTAACACCTTTTTTAGAGGTCATTCTGACCTTAATTTGATGCTTTCCAACTTTTAATTGCTTTAATGAGAAATTAATTTCAACAAAAGGACTTACTTGTTCCAACGAAATACGTTTGATATCTACTTTTTTATCATCCACGAATAATTCGATTTGAGCCGTCCATTGATTTTCAGAAAAACTGGCAAAAACATTTACAGGAAAAGAGATCAATTCATTAGGAACAGAAATGATTTTACTTTTGGGAATTGAAAAATCATATTGTTCTTGAGTAGAAACGCCACCAAATGGAATTAAAACGAAAGGAATGGGATAAATAAATGAATTTTCAATGTTGTTAATTTGTAAATCAGAAAAAAGATAAATTTTTCTTAAACGATATTTTTTCGATAATTTTCTTACTACTTTATCCAATGATTGAAATTCAGAATAATTTTCATTAAACCGTAAATCGCCTAATTCACTTAACTTACCAGAGTGTGTGTAAATGAGAATTTCGTCCTCTAGATGTTTGGATTGAATGATTTTTACTAAATTCTGAAAATTTAACAAAACTTTCATTTTGTCAACACCTTGCATGGAGGATGAATTATCTGCAAATATCAGAATTAGATTTTTTTGTTTTTTCTCAATGTGGGTTTCGAACTTAAAATCAAAGATGGCCAAACATAAAAGTAGAAAAACCAAAGAACGAATAATCAGCAAAGACAATTTGGGATACAAACTGATTTTAACACTTTCTTTTTTTTTCCTTGAATAAATCCAGATTATCCCTGAAACGAAAACAAACCCCAATGTAAGAAAAACGAACATAGAGGTTTGTTTAGAAAGTTCAATTTGGGAAAACTGCATTAGGTTAACAATCCTCCATCTACTTGAATCACTTGACCAGTAACATAGGAGGAAAGAGTTGAACCTAGAAATAAACAGACATTGGCCACTTCATCAGCTTCACCTCCCCTTTTCAATGGAATTGCTTTTTTCCATTCTTCAACAGTAGCTTCATTTAATTCACCTGTCATTTCGGTTTCAATAAATCCAGGCGCTACTGCATTGCAACGGATATTCCTTGAACCTAATTCCAATGCTACCGACTTGGTAAAACCGATAATTCCTGCTTTGGAGGCCGCATAATTGGCTTGACCCGCATTTCCTTTAATTCCAACGATAGATGTTAAATTAATAATCGAACCTGATTTAGCTTTCATCATTGGCTTAATACAAGCCTTAGTTAAGTTAAATACCGATTTTAAGTTAACCTGAATTACTTCATCCCATTGTTCCTCACTCATTCTCATCAATAATCCGTCCTTGGTAATTCCCGCATTGTTGATTAACACATCAATTTGACCAAAATCAGCCAAAACAGAATTAATCAGTTCCTCAGATTCAACATACTTTGATGCATCAGAGCGATACCCTTTTGCTTTTATACCATATTGAGAAAGCTCTAATTCCAAAGCTTGACCTTTTTCTACAGATGACAAATAAGTAAAGGCCACATTGGCTCCGGCCTTTGCAAATGATGTTGCTATAGCTCTACCGATACCTCTAGAAGCACCAGTGATTAAAACAACTTGATTTTCAACTAATTTCATTTTAAATTTTATCTTTATGCTTCACTTATAATTTTACGGGCAATAGAAAGTTCATCAGAACCCTCGGAAAAATCAGCTTCAATAATTTCATTCTCCAATAAAGGACCTCGTAAAATCTCCTCTGCTAATGAATCTTCTAAGTATTTTTGAATAGCACGATTCAAAGGCCTTGCACCGTACTGAGGATCATATCCTTTATCAGCGATAAAATCTTTGGCTTTTTCGGTAAGTTCAACTTGATAACCCAAATTAGTTAATCTCGTTTTCAACTTAATCAACATCAAATCAATGATTTTGTGTAAATCCGTACGATCCAAAGAATTGAATACAATGATATCATCTAAACGGTTAATAAATTCAGGAGCAAAGGCCTTTTTTAAAGCGCTTTGAATCGTAGCTTTTGCCTGATCATCTAAATTATCTGATTTTGATTTGGTAGAAAATCCAATTCCTGAACCAAAATCTTTCAAATCTCTAGCTCCAATATTGGATGTCATGATGATGATGGTGTTTCTAAAATCCACTCTTCTACCTAATCCATCAGTCAAAATCCCATCATCTAACACCTGAAGCAATAAGTTAAATACATCCGGATGAGCTTTTTCAATTTCATCCAATAAAACTACAGCATAGGGTTTTCTTCGAATTTTTTCAGTCAATTGTCCACCTTCTTCATAACCAACGTATCCTGGAGGCGCACCAACTAGACGAGAAACACTGAATTTCTCCATGTACTCACTCATGTCAATTCGCACTAATGCATCCGATTTGTCAAATAAATAAGTAGCTAAAACTTTAGCCATCTCCGTTTTACCCACACCTGTTGGTCCAAGGAAAATGAATGATCCAATGGGCTTTTGAGGATCTTTCAATCCTACTCTCGTTCTTTGAATCGCTTTTACTAATTTTTTGATTGCGTCATTTTGACCTATGACACTTTTTTGCAACTCTTGTTCCATTAAAAGTAGTTTCTCCCCTTCTTGAGAAGCAACTCTATTAACAGGTATTCCAGTCATTTGAGCAATAACTTCGGCCACATTTTCCTCATTGACCGTAAATTTCTTTTTCTTAGATTCCTCTTCCCAGCTATTTTTCGCACGATCTAATTCCTCAATCAAGCGCTTTTCTCTATCTCTCAATTGAGCAGCCTCTTCGTATTTCTGAGATTTAACGACCTGATTTTTTTCTTTTTTAACCAACTCAATTTGACCTTCCAAGGCAACAATATCCTCGGGAACATTGATGTTGGAAATGTGAACTCGCGCCCCTACTTCATCCATGACATCAATTGCTTTGTCGGGTAAAAAACGATCAGAAATGTATCTATCTGACAATTTAACAGCCGCAACAATTGCTTCTTGTGTATAAGTAACGTGGTGATGGTCTTCGTATTTATCCTTGATGTTGTGTAAAATCTCAATCGTTTCTTCCACCGAAGTAGCATCAACCATTACGGTCTGAAACCTTCTAGCCAAAGCGCCATCTTTCTCGATGTATTGACGATATTCATCTAAAGTGGTAGCTCCGATAACTTGAATGTCACCTCTTGCAAGTGCTGGCTTAAACATATTGGAAGCATCCAATGAACCCGACGCCCCACCTGCACCAACGATGGTATGTAACTCATCAATGAATAAAATCACATCCACAGATTTCTCTAACTCATTCATCACAGCCTTCATTCTTTCTTCGAACTGTCCCCGATATTTGGTTCCAGCAACTAAAGAGGCTATGTCAAGGGTAACAACTCTTTTTCCAAATAAAACCCTTGAAACTTTCTTTTGAACAATTCTCAAAGCTAAACCTTCTGCTATTGCCGTTTTTCCCACTCCAGGCTCTCCTATTAAAATCGGATTATTCTTTTTTCTTCTAGATAAAATTTGAGCTACTCGTTCAATTTCTTTTTCCCTACCAATGATAGGATCTAGTTTACCATTCTCAGCAATTTTGGTTAAATCTCTGCCAAAATTATCCAAAACTGGTGTCTTACTTTTTTCGTTGCCTTTTGAACCAGCAGTAGCGCCGGATGGATTATTTGTTGGGGAACCTCCCGAATACAGTCGATTATCATCCTCATTATCATCCGTATCAGAAGAAGCTTTTGGATTCAATTCTTGCCCATTACCAGCTTGAAACTCAACCATTTCTTTAATCAAATCATAATAAACTTGATACTTCTCTAAAATTTGAGTAGCCACATTGTCCTCATCTCTCAAAATAGCCATTAGTAAATGATCCGTTTCAACCAAATTGGTTTTGAAATACTTTGCCTCAAGGTAAGTCAAACGTAAAACCTTTTCTGCTTGCTTGGTTAGAGGAATATTCAATAGACTGTCCCGATCGAAACTCGACTTACTGGTAGATGACGTAGAATGCTCTATACTTTGTCTAAGTTGGTCCAAAGAAACGCCTGAGCGAACCAATAAGTTAATGCCTGGACCTTCACCATCGCGAATCATTCCAAGCATTAAGTGTTCCGTACCAATGTAATCATGCCCTAAACGCAAGGCTTCCTCTCTGGCTAATGATATTACATCTTTTACTTTATTTGAAAACTTCGCCTCCATTTCTTAAAATTTATTTATTCACAAAACATTCTACTCAATTTTCAATCCAAATGAACTATTTTGAACAATACCGTTCATTTCCCTTCCATGATTCATTAGAACATCTAACACGGATAAATTGGGTATAAAATCATTCCCAAAACATTGCCGGTAAGGATATTTAACATAAAAACTTCTATGAACCCAATCCTTTTTCGGACTAATTTGATCGTAATAAGAATCAAGTTCTGAATCCTTAAACGATTTTGTAAATGAAAAGTTCAAAGTCGTACCAGAAATTTTGCATATTAAATTCAAAAAATCAATGTTTAAATCTACTAAAAAAATATTTTTTTTCGCATAGATATTTAAAATTAAAGGTTCAAAATACTCAAAATATGCAGCTTTACCATATGCAGCTCGAATTCCTCCTATGTGTCTTCGCATCCAATCTTGAGAATAATCAATTTTAACATCTTTAGTAAGTTGTTTTTGACCACTTGTGTGTGCGATTGGAACCGTTAATACTTCGATGCCATTGGCTCCCAATATTTGAGTTCGATTGCGATAAGATTGCTTGATGAAATTCTCTTGAATTTCAAATTCAATTTTTGAACTTAAATTTATGAGCGTAAAATATTCTATACTTGGTAAATAATGTAATTCAATGTGCATTGCCAAAAATAAATAGGATATTTGCAAAACTAAAGTAATTACAAACATTTTTAATCAGAATCAAAACAATGTTTTTTTATCAATTGATTGGCAAGCTCCCATTTTTTGTTCTGTATGGAATATCCAGCTTGGCACAAAACCTGCTGTATTACGTAATATCTTATCGCAAAAAAGTCATTCAAGAAAATTTAAAAAAATCATTTCCTAAATTAGACCAAAAAGAAATTAATCAATTAACTTATCAATTCTATGGATACATGACTGATATATTGGTCGAGTTTTTTAAAGGTGGGTCCATCACAAAAGATGAAATTATAAAAAGAGTCAAGATTGTTAACCCTGAAATTATTCAAGATTATCTTGACAAAAATATCCCTGTTATTTTTACCGCAGGTCATCAAGGAAATTGGGAATGGGTAATCCACCGACTTGCATTAACAAATAACATTAATGACATTGTTTATCAAAAACTAAATAATGCAAGGTTCGATAAATTCACTAAAAATGTTCGATCGAGATTCGAAAATGCAGTTTTACTAGAAAAAAGAGAATCAATTGTTAAGACCAAAGAAAGAAAAGATATCGTTCGCACCATTTGTTTGGCCGGTGATCAAGCACCACAAAAACCTGAATCTGCTTATTGGACGACTTTTTTAAATCAAGAAACGGCATTTTTTACCGGAATGGAACGATTTGCGAGGGAATTCAATTATCCAGTAGTTTTTTGTGAAATGATTCGTACAAAAAGAGGATATTACCAAATGACTTATTCTTTGATCGCTGAAGCGCCTTTTGAAAACATAGAAAAGGGAGAAATAATTAGACAATTTGCCTCCCAATTAGAAAAAGCTATCATAAAATATCCCGATCAGTATTTATGGTCACATCGAAGATGGAAACATAAAAAGCCTGAAAATATTCATTTGAAATGGAATTAATGAAATTCTGAGCAATCGCCCGCACCCTCTCGGATAATCTCAAATTCGTTTTCTACAATTTGAATAACACTTGACGGAGTAGCACCGCCGTATCCACCATCCAAAATTAGATCAACTTGATTAACATATCGATCAAATATTAGACTTGGATCTGTATATTCTTCAATATCCAAATTATCTATCGGTAAACTTGAAGTAAGCAATGGATGACCCAATGCCTTGACAATCTCTAAAACAGGTAGATAATCAGGAATTCTAATACCTACTGTTTTCTTTCCCTGGATTAAAATAGATGGAACTTTAGAACTAGCCGGAAGGATAAAGGTAAAAGGGCCAGGTAGATAACTTTTCAGTATCTTGAAGGCAAAATCACTCACTTTGGCATAATTAGCAATACCGCTTAAATCATGACAAATGAAGGAAAATCGGTTTTTCTCTACTTTTATTCGCTTGATTTCGCAAATGCGGTTAATTCCCTGAGTAGACTGAATGGAACAACCCAAAGCATACATGGTGTCTGTTCGATAAATTATAACGCCATTTTTATTTAAAGTCTGAACGATTTCCTGAATGATCGAATCGGAGTTATTTTTATCGTAGAGTTTAATGAGTTGAGCCATTAGCTTGTTTTGTTTTTGATTTCAAAAAAATCGTCTATTTCCAAATCATCCTTTTCATCTTCTGTTTTAACTTGATCAATTGTAGCGTTAATTTCAAATCCAACCAATAATATAAGCGCAATGAAATAGAGCCATGCCATTAAAGCAATCAAAGAACCTATTGAGCCGTATATTTTATTGTAAGTGGCAAAATTGACTAAATAATAAGAGAACAAATTAGAAACAAAAATGGTTAAAACTGAAGCCGTAATCGATCCTACATTGATGAATTTCCACCTTTTTTGAATGGCAGGAGCAAAATAATAGATGATGGATATGGTAAAAAAGAAAATAGAAAAAGTACTTAAATAAGTCAGTGTTTTGATTAAATAAAAAGTAAAATCATAATTGATAAGATCCTTACTTTGTAAATAGTTGACAATTAGATTCCCAATAATAAATACGCTAAAAGCGATGATTAAGACAAATGTCAACAAGAAATTCAAAGCAACTGCGATTAAACGCTCCTTGAAATAACCTCTATTTACATTGGTTTTGTAGGTTAAATTAAAAGAACGGATAAGGGCCATGATTCCACTTGTAGAAGCATACAAGGCAAAAATAAATCCAAAAGAAAGCAAACCTCCCCTTTTCTTGTGAATCATTTCTAAGAGTAATTCGGTCAAATCTCTTTGTAGGTGTTTGGGCACATTGACTTTCAAAAAATTGATCATTTTGATGTCAAAGTTCTCTACAGGAATGTATGCCAATAGAGAAAATAAAAATATGATGGTTGGAAAGACCGCCAAGGTGAAATTATAAGCTACGGCTGCAGCACGAACATCAATATCAAAAAGAAAAATCTTTTTGTATAAAATTTTCAAAATTCTAGCTAAAATATAATGGTCTTCTAACTCTTTCCAAAAGAGTTGAAATTCCAAAAGGATTCTTTTTCTTTTCATCAAAAAACTGATTTCAACAATTCTAACACTTCCTCCGGAACCCTCATGATTTTTTGATCTTGTAAATTCATAAAAACCAGTGTGGTTTTACCTTCATGAATCAAAAA
>JBILRJ010000141.1:0-7843 GCA_044372695.1 Spirosomataceae bacterium | reverse complement strand
CTTGTTTTTTTATTTCCATTTTATCTAAGCTGTCAATCGAAAAATGGTGCATCCAGTCCATCATTTCAGTTTCCGCTTTGGATAAGGAAGTTATCAAGTTTTTTACATGCGTCGAGTCTTTTCCCGTCGACAGGCTATCCAATTGACTCTTTAGTTGGATAATCTCCTCCGTTTGTGGCATCAATTGATCGTGCAAAACCATTACCTGCTCATTTAATGCGTCTTTTGCTTTTTCTTCTGCTACTTGGCAGGCACAAACTGCAAACACCATACATAGCCCTAAAACTGTAAATTTTGTATTCATATCTGTTAAACTCGATTGTCTGCAATTAGTTTTCTTACATTATCTCTTAAATCCAAATAGCCATTTTGTCCTCCAATCATTTTAGCAATTTCATCTATCCGTTCTTCCTCACTTAAATGTTTGATTGCTGATACGGTTTTTTCACCTGAATGGTTTTTATAAACAAACAAATGTTTTTGACCAGCCGAGGCAATTTGGGGCAAGTGGGTTATGGCAATTAATTGGTGTTTTCGACTCATTTGACCTAGCATCTGACCTATTTTGATGGCAATTTCACCGGATACTCCTGTGTCAATCTCATCCAAAATTAATGTGGGTAAGGCCCTTTTTTCTGCTAATAAATGCTTGATAGAGAGCATCAATCGGCTCATTTCACCACCTGAGGCGATGGATTTAAATGGCTTAGGAGCTAAACCTTTGTTGGCGGAGAACAACAACTGAATTTTGTCCATGCCTGAACTACCAGCTTCTTTTTCTTGGATTTCCCAATCCAAAGTGGCATTCGGAATTCCCAATTGTTGCAAAGAATTCAATAGTTGTTTAATTATTGAATCAACTACAGCTAATCGGCTATTTCTGAGTATTAGTCCTTTTTCTTTTAAATTGAGAATGGATTTTTGTAAGGACTCCTCTGCCTTTAATATCGAATCATCTAGATTTTCGACCAAGAAAAGTTCTTGGTCTATTTGTTCAAATAAATTCAGCAAATCTTCTACAGAAGATGAATTGTATTTTTGTAATAATCTATTGATGAGATCAAGTCTTTTTTGCAAGTTTTCAAGTTCATTAGGCTCTGGTACGCTAGATTCTGCTTCTGATTCAATCTCCAAGGATAAATCTTTTAATTCGATCCAAATAGATTCTAAACGAGCTCTCCAATTTTCAAAATCCCCACCCCATTTACTTAATGCCTGACTTTGTTGTAAGGCCAATCGAGTTTGTTGGAGTGCGGAGAAATCAGATACACTCAGTAGATTACTCAGCGTACTTAATTTTTCGCGGATTTGTTCAGCATTTTGTAATCGATCTACTTGAGTGCGTAAATTTTCATATTCATCTGCTTTTAATTGAGCAGAGTCTAGTTCATTTCTTTGAAATTGCAGGAAATCTAGGTTTTGGTTACTTAAAGCAGCTTTGTTTTTTAAATCTTTCACTACCGACAAATCGTTTTGGTAGGATTTATAAGCTTGCCAATATTCATTTTTCCATTCGTGATTTTGAGCGAAAGTATCTACCAAATCCAAAGAAAAGTCGGTATGGTACATCCAGCTATTGTCTTGTTGCGAATGTATGTCTACCAATTCTTGACCTATTTTTTTGAGGGCGTCTAAATTGACCGGACTATCATTGATGAAACTTCTTGATTTGCCTTGCGGATTTATTTCTCTTCGAATTTGGCAATAATCTTCTAAATCGAGGTCCTCTTCTTGGAAAATCACTTTTAAGCCCGGGTAATCTTCCACACTAAAGGTGCCTTCAATGATGCATTTTTTTGATTGATCAAAAAGTGACTTAGAATCTGCTCTTTGGCCTAAAAGAAGCGAAATAGCACCTAAAAGGATGGATTTTCCGGCACCAGTTTCACCCGTAATGACAATCAAGCCCTTGTCTAGATCTAAGTCAAGGGTTTCAATCAGTGCATAATTTTGGATGTATAGGTGTTTGAGCATTTCTCAAATTAGCTTCAATCATCGAAATTACACATTTTCTTTGTTTGAATATTTATTTATTGAAAGAAGAAAACCTTTTTGATAAAATTTATCAATAATTTGTACCTTTGAGGAAATTTTTCGCCTAGTTAAATTAACACCAACGAAATGAGCGTTTTAGTCAATAAAAATTCAAAAATAATAGTTCAGGGATTTACCGGAACTGAAGGAACATACCATGCTGAGCAAATGATTGCTTATGGTACCCAGGTTGTAGGAGGAGTAACACCTGGAAAAGGTGGCGCATCGCATTTAGATCGCCCTATTTTTAATACAGTTCTTGAGGCTGTTCAATCTACGGGAGCAGACACTTCCATCATTTTTGTTCCCCCAGCTTTTGCGGCAGATGCGATCATGGAAGCGGCAGATGCAGGAATTAAAGTGATTATTTGTATTACAGAGGGTATCCCAACCAAGGATATGATTGTTGCGAAAGAATACATTGGTAACAAGGACTGTCGTTTAATTGGTCCGAATTGTCCAGGTGTGATGACCGCAGGAGAATGTAAAGTAGGTATTATGCCAGGATTTATTTTCTCAAAAGGTAAAATAGGTATAGTTTCCAAATCAGGAACATTGACATACGAGGCTGTTGATCAATTGACTAAAGCTGGCTTGGGTCAAACTACTGCTATTGGAATTGGTGGGGATCCCATCATTGGAACTACCACGAAAGAAGCTGTTGAATTATTAATGAATGATCCTGAGACAGAAGGCATTGTGATGATTGGAGAGATTGGTGGTGGAATGGAAGCTGAAGCGGCAAGATGGATCAAGGCAGATGGAAATAGAAAGCCAGTTGTAGGATTTATTGCAGGTCAAACCGCTCCGAAAGGTCGTCGTATGGGTCATGCAGGAGCCATTATTGGTGGTGCCGATGATACAGCAGAGGCCAAAATGAAGATCATGCAAGAATGTGGTATTCACGTGGTTTATTCCCCTGCTGATATTGGTGAAACCATGTTGAAGGCTTTATCTTCCAAGTAAAATAATTTGTAAAGGATGATTCCTTTTTTAGAAAAATCTGCTTCTTTAATGTCTTTTCGGCGAAATAGGAGCAGATTTTTTTGTTTCTTCATTTCTTTATTTTTTCCTGCATTCTCCCTTTTTCCCCAATTGAAGGAAGTTCATTCCTTTGATAAAGAATGGCTAGTTTATGAATCTAATTGGAAAACTTTTTTACCCTACATTAGCAATAAACATTTTTCCTATCACGCTAAATCGGTCCTTGTAGATGTAGCTGCATACCCCCAAGCTCACCTAAAGATTGAACCAAATACATCGTGCCATTTCTTTTTAAATGGCACATATCAATATGCTTTAGAAAGCAATTCTTTCTATTTGTATTCATTGGATAGTTTGAAGCGAAAATATCCCCGAACCTCAAATCTTGTAATTACCTTATATAAAGATGATTTGAGTGGACTTCCGGGTCAAATGAGCATTGTGCGAAAGTGGCCTATTGCAAGTCAATCAAAAGTGAGTCAATTGGATTGGACAGAAAGATTTTCAACGCCTCAGTCAAATTTTATTGGAATTAGCATACTATTGATTTTATTGTTGTTGGCACTTTTTCACGAGATTTACCCCAAATATTTTTATGCATATTTTCAGTTTTCGGATTGGATACATTGGCGAGAAAAAGATAACGTCATCCAAAATACACCATTTGCTTTTCCGAATGTGTTTATTTTGTTTATCATCAGTTTGTTGTCGGCGTTTATTGGGTTTTTCAATATGATGAATGAATCCGTTCAAGTAAGTGCTCAAGGAGAAAGCCTTGGCCTGGGATTTTCGATCAAATTTTTATCGGTAAAAACATTTTTGGCATTTGGGCTATATGTTAGTAGGTATTTTATGTACCAAATATTCGCCACTTTGTTTAAAATTGAATTTCTTGCTAAGCCTCATTTTTATCGAACCATTCAAACAAATATTCAATTTATCTCACTCCTTTATCTTGGTTTGATTTTATCTAGTTTATATGTTGGTCCTTTATTTCAACCCAATTTACCTTGGCTTAAATCCATTGTTTATGCCTATTTTTTCATTCGATTTATTTATTTCTTTCAAATTTTTCGATTGAGATTTTCGATGAATGTTTTCACTTTGGCCGCCTATTTGATCATTATTGAGGGTCAGGTTGTTTTATTCGGGATCAATCAAATTCTTTTTCCTCAAATGAATGAATAGGATTTAATAATATCTTAGAAAATTCTTATATTTGCACCGAATATGGGATTTTATGCCCTTTTACCTTCGAGTTTTATTTTCAATTGCTTATGAGTGAAATGACAAATGTAGCCCCTATAGATACCCAGAGGCTTAAAACCGTTAAAAGTATTTTAGTAACTCAATTGGCGCCAACGGACGCGAAATCACCTTATTTTGAGATTGAAAAAAAATATGGCATTAAAGTCGATTTTAGGCCATTTATAGAGGTGCAAGGGATTGCCTTCAAAGAATTTCGAAAGCAGAAAATCAATATTTTAGAACATACTGCAATTATTTTTACGAGTCGAAATGCCATTGATCATTTTTTTCGTATATGCAAGGAAGCTAAGATTGAGGTGCCTGCCGACATGAAATATTTTTGCATTACAGAGCAAACAGCCAATTATCTTCAGAAATACATCGTTATTCGCAAGCGCAAAGTTTTTACGGGTACCAAAACGGCTTTAGATTTGTTGGAGGTGATTAAAAAGCATAAAGCTGAAAAGTTTTTATTTCCGTGTTCCAATAAACGTCAAAAAGATTTGCCAGACTACATGGGGACGAACGATTATCAATTGACAGAGGCAATCATGTACGAAACGGTTTCTTCGGATTTATCCGATTTGGAAAATGTGTTTTATGATATCATCGCCTTTTTTAGTCCTTCCGGTATAACTTCTCTTTTTGAAAATTTTCCTGATTTCAAACAAAATAATACGAGAATTGCTGCTTTTGGTCCTACGACTGCCCAGGCTGCTATCAATTCTGAATTGATCATTGACATTCAAGCACCTATGCCAAATGCTCCTTCTATGACTGGCGCCTTGGAATATTACATCAAGCTGGCAAATAAATAATTTTTAGCCTAGGACGTTGAATTTCTTATTTATTTTTGGTCGAATGAATTATTGAGTCAAAATATTGTTTATTTTTAGCCGTCAAAAGCAATTTTAAAACAGTTTCAATGCCTAACGTGCGAAAATTATTCAAGAATACATATACTAGCTTATTCATGAGCTTGTTTTTCGTGCTTTGCTCGACATATTCTTACGCACAACAAGTTCCAGGCCTAAGCATGTTTTCTTTTAATACGTTTCATTTGAATCCAGCTTTTGCAGGTTTACAAGGCGAATCATTCGCTCAGTTGCATTACAGAAATCAATGGACCGACTATCAATCTACTTATGATGGGGCTGGAAATCTAGGAACCCAAATGGCTGGATTAAGTCTTCCATTATCCAAATGGAATGCAGGAGTTGCCTTATCTTATTTGTCAGATAAAACACCTTCCGGAGTTGGCCAACAGGCGGTGAACCTGCAATTAGCTAAGCACCTACCGTTTGGTGCTGGAACGATTTCGGCAGGAATTCGTTTAGGAGTACATACGAAATCTTTTGATGGTCGAATTTATCGCCCTAGGGATTCAAATGATCCTGTAATCGATCCATTGTTGGGAAATGCAGTAAGTCAAATTTTGCCTAACATTGGTGTGGGTGTTTTGTATTCTTTGGATAATTTCAGATTGGGAATCAATGCTGATCATTTAAATAGTCCCAATTTTACTTTTCAGTCCAATGCTAAAAGTACGTTGAATCCTGTTTTTACGGTTCACACTAGTATCAGTTTGACACTTACCACTTTTTTGGATTTCGAACCATTTGCTCAAATGAGGTATTATTCGTCTAATTTTTTACCAGAAATGGGTGGTAGAATGAAAATTTTAGATTCCTTTTGGGTAGGTGGAAGTTATCGTTTAGGAGATGCAGTGGTGGGAATGTTAGGTTTTTCTATTTTGAATCAAAAATTGGATGTGGGCTATTCCTTGGACAATACCTTAGTGAATTCCGCTGTTAAGGCGCCACTTTCGCACGAAATATTTATGAGATTTAATTTGCCCAGTTTCGTAAGACCAAGCAAGGGAATTCCCATTAAAACTCCCAGATTTAAAATTTTATAATTATTCAAAGATTAAAAATTACACATATTTGAAATTAATTGACATAAAACCTTTAATTTTGGAAAATTTGAATCAATCTTGGTAATGGATTGACTTTTGAAATACAATTTAATGTGTTCAATTACGTTAGTTACTCGAATTTATTATAATTACATATGAATTTTCAACTTATTAGTAAAGGTTTTATTCGAATATTTTCCATTGTTTTGCTGACAACGGCCTTATTTAGTTGTGGTCTGTTTAAGTCAAAGGAAAGTGGTGGTAAAACGCTAAGTAGTAAAAAAGGCAGCTCCAAATCAAAAGGAGGTCTTTTAGGTTTTAAAAAAGGGATTAAAGAAACGGTTGGCATTGAAAATGGTGAAATCGTTGCCTCTGCACGTAGAGGTTGGAGTCAGCCAACACCTTATGGAATGGTTTTAGTGCCTTCTGGGAGTTTTATGATGGGCCAAGCAGATGAGGACATTTCACATACTGGGGTAAATTTTAATAAGCGTGTTTCTGTTTCACCTTTCTTCATGGATGATACAGAAATTACGAATCACGAATACCGTCAGTTTACCAATTCTCTTCTGAAAGATTCCCTCTCTGTTTTAGGTGAAGACAAAATCATGAATGAATATTATCCAGATACAACAGTTTGGAGGAGTGATTTTACTTATCATAATGGTGATCCCATGTTGGAATATTATTTTTCTAGTCCTGCATTCGATTTATATCCGGTTGTAGGGGTAAGCTGGACTGCGAGTAAGTATTTTTGCGAATGGAGGAGTAAAATGATGAATAATTACCGTCGAAAAGAGGGAATGTATATCTTACCTCGTTTTGAGTTACCTTCGGAATCAGAATGGGAGTGGGCTGCGAGAGGTGGTAAAGCATCGGCTAAATATCCATGGGGCAATCCTTACATTTCCAATGTGAAAGGTTGTCTGTTAGCAAATTTTAAGCCACATCGAGGCAATTTTGAGGCGGATGGTTATTCTTACACTGCACCAGCAAATGCTTACAATCCGAATGAATATGGTTTATACAACATGTCTGGAAATGTGGCTGAATGGTGTGAGGATGCCTATGCTGAGAATTCAGTAGCGGTAACTTGGGATTTAAATACGGTGAATAAGGATAACAATGAGCCTAGAAAGGTGACTCGTGGAGGTTCATGGAAAGACATTGCTTATTACTTAGAAACGGGTACAAGAGCTTATGAACTAGAGAATAATAGAAGGTCTTACATTGGATTTCGATGTGCGATGAGGTATTTAGGTAAACCAAGTAAATAATTTTACATACTAACAATTAATAATAAAATGAGCGGATTAGAAAAAATCATTAATGTCGTTGCAAGTTTTGGTGCAGCAGTTGTCATTGTTGGAGCATTGTTTAAAATTGTCCATTGGACAGGTGCCAACGAAATGTTGATCGCAGGTATGTTTACCGAGGCAGGTATTTTTATTTTGTTTGGAGTTTTGTACCTTCAACAGAAACCCGAAAAGTCTTACGAGTGGGAAAAAGTATATCCTGAGCTTGTGGATGGGGCGCCTGCCATTAAAAGATCAACCAATTTATCTGGATTAGATCAAAATATTCTTAGCCCTGATGTGGTGGAAAAATTGACAAATTCTTTGAAAGGTTTGACTGCAACAGCAAACAGTTTACAAGAAA